>JARIBR010000279.1 GCA_029258695.1 Quadrisphaera sp. | reverse complement strand
CCGACGAGTCCGCCCAGAGCTCAGCGCGGCTGCGCTCGGCGGGACGCTCTCAGTGCGGGTTGCGCGAGCCACCCCCGGCGGACGCGTCGTCCTGGCGCACCTCGGAGCCGTCGCCGCTCCACAGGGTGTGGAAGGTCCCCGGGCCGTCGACCCGGGCGTAGGTGTGGGCGCCGAACAGGTCCCGCAGCCCCTGCACCAGCGCGGCCGGCAGGCGGTCGCGGCGCAGGGCGTCGTAGTAGGCCAGCGCGGAGGAGAACCCCGGCGCCGGCACGCCGATCTGCGCGGCGGTGGCCACCACGCGGCGCCAGGAGTCCTGCGCGTCGTCGACGGCGGTGGCGAAGTACTCGTCGAGCAGCAGCGAGGCCAGCGAGGGATCGGCGTCGTAGGCACCGCGGATCCGGTCGAGGAAGCGCGCCCGGATGATGCAGCCCCCTCGCCAGATCGTGGCCATCATGCCCTTGTCGACGTCCCAGCCGTACTCCGCGCTGCCGGCGGCGATCATGTCGAAGCCCTGCGCGTAGGCCACGACCTTCGAGGCGTAGAGGGCGTTCCTCACGTCGTCGACGAAGCGCTCGGCGTCCTCGCCGGTGACCCGCCCCGACGGCCCGGTGAGCCGCCCGGCCCGGGTCACCGCGGCGCGCTGGTCCGCGGCTCCGGACAGCGAGCGGGCGAACACCGCCTCGGCGATCCCCGTGACCGGCACGCCGAGGTCCAGCGCGCTCTGCACCGTCCAGCGCCCGGTGCCCTTCTGCTCCGCCTGGTCGACGATGACGTCGACGAGCGGCTTCCCGGTGCGCGCGTCGGTCTGGGCGAGGACGCGGGCGGTGATCTCGATGAGGAAGGACTCCAGGTCACCCTCGTTCCAGCGCTCGAAGACCTCGGCCAGGGCGCCGGGCTCCATGCCCAGACCCTGGCGCAGGAGGTCGTAGGCCTCGGCGATGAGCTGCATGTCCGCGTACTCGATGCCGTTGTGGACCATCTTCACGAAGTGGCCGGCGGCGTCGGGGCCCACGTAGGTGCAGCACGGGGTGCCGTCGACGTCGGCGGCGATGGACTCGAGGATCGGCCCCAGCGCCTCGTAGGCCTCCGGGGAGCCGCCGGGCATGATCGACGGACCCTCCAGCGCGCCCTCCTCACCGCCGGAGACCCCCGTCCCGACGTAGTTCAGGCCGTGCTCCCTCAGCGCGGCCTCGCGGCGGCGGGTGTCCGCGAAGTGGGCGTTGCCGCCGTCGATGACGATGTCGCCGTCCTCCAGGAGGGGGACGAGCTCATCGATGACGGCGTCGGTGGCCTTGCCGGCCTTCACCATGATCATCACGCGGCGGGGCTTCTTCAGCGAAGCGACGAAGCCCTCCAGGCCGTCGGAAGCCACGAAGTCCCCCTCGTCGCCGAACTGCTCGACCAGCTCGTCCGTGCGGGCCTGCGTCCGGTTGTTCAGGGCCACGGTGAAGCCGTGGCGGGCGAAGTTGCGCGCGAGGTTGCGCCCCATCACCGCCAGGCCGGTGACGCCGATGTCCGCGACGCCCTCCCGCGAGCGGGACGGTCCGTCGGTCGACTGGCTGCGCTGCGTCATGGTCAGCATCTTGCCCGGGACAGCGCCGGTGCGGCGAGCGGGGGCCCGATACGTCATGCTGTGAGTGCTTTGTCGCCCCGCGTGCTGCAGCGTCGCGGAGGCCGATCGACAGGAGGGGTGCGGGTGGTCCTGGGCTGGACCCTCTGGGGTATCGGGGCGGCCGGCGTGCTCGGCATCGCGCTGCGCGTGGCCACCACCCGTCACCGTCGCGCCGTGGCGCTGCCGGGCCTCCTCGCGGCGCTGCTGCTCAGCACCGGGGAGCTCCTCACCCTCCGGGCCGGCTCCCAGGAGGGGCTGACGACCGCCGCCTGGCTGTCCGGCGTGCTGGGGACCAGCCTCATCGTCGCGGCCACCGTCGTCATGCTCCGCATCTACCTGCGGATGGACGCGGTGCACGAGTGGCTGGACCTCGCCAGCGGGATCCTCCTGGCGCTCGCGCTGGTCTTCGCGACCGTGGTCGAGCCGCTCGCCGGTCATCCGGGCGTCACGGAGGCCGGGGCGGCGCGCCTGGTGTCCCTGCCCGCGCTGGCGGTCATCGCGATGATCCTCACCGTCATCGCGTTCCGCGCGGTCGGCGTCCTGCGCCAGCCACGCGGCCTGGCCTTCACGGCGGCGGTCGCGCTCCTGCTGGTCGCCACCAGCGCCTCGGCGATCGCCGCCGGGCCGGGCGGACAGGGCGCCACGGTCGTCCACCAGGTGGCGCTCGCCGCGGCGCTGCTGCTGCTCTGCGTCACCGGGTGGACCCCGGAGCCCCCCGTGGTCGCCGCGTTCGAGCCCGTGGACACGGTGATGCGCAGCCGCCTCGTGCAGCTCGTGGTCATCGGCGTGCTGCTCGCCGTCGACCACGCGGTGGGGCTCCCGACGCCCGGCGTGGTCCTCGCGCTGGCCGCGATGGCCGTGCAGGTCGTCAACATCGCCCTGGTGTACCGCCTCGTGACGAGCCTGCGGGCCACGCGCCACGAGGCGCTGACCGACGAGCTGACGGGCCTGGGCAACCGCCGCGCGCTCTCCAGGGCGCTGCGCACGGTGGACGGTGGGGCGCCCGCCGCCCTCATGCTCATCGACCTCGACCGTTTCAAGGAGGTCAACGACCTGCTCGGTCACGCCGCCGGCGACGACCTCCTGCGCCAGGTCGCCCAGCGCCTGCGCGAGCGCAGCAGCCCGCTCGAGGTCCTGGTGCGCCAGGGCGGCGACGAGTTCGCGCTCGTGGCCGCCGACGCCTCGGCCACCCAGACCGCCGCCCGCGCCCGCGTCATCGCCGGACGCCTGGCGGAACCGTTCCTGCTGGGGGGCACCCCCGTCACGGTGGCGGCGAGCATCGGTATCGCCTCGGCCCCCCAGCACGCGCGGACCGCCGAGGGACTCCTCCAGAAGGCGGACGCGGCCATGTACGCCGCCAAGGAGGCCGGCGCCGGCCCGCAGGTCTACGACCGGGAGACCGACCGCGCCCGTCTCGACGAGCTGGCGCTGGCCACCGACCTGCGCCGGGCCATCGGCACCGACGAGCTGGTCCTCGCCTTCCAGCCCCAGGTCGAGGTCGCCACCGGTCACGTCGTGGGCCTCGAGGCCCTCGTGCGGTGGAACCACCCGACGCTGGGAACCCTCGGCGCCACCACCTTCCTCGCCCTCGCGGCGCGCCACGGCTTCATGGAGGCGCTGACCACGCAGGTGCTCCACGAGGCGCTGCGGGCCCGGCGCGACCTCCAGGACCAGGAGGGGCCGCTGCGCGGGGCCCGGGTCTGCGTCAACGTCTCCGCCGCCTCGCTGCACCACACGGATCTCGTGACCGTCGTGCGCGCCGCCCTGCTCGAGCACGACACCCCGCCGAGCGCCCTGCTCCTGGAGATCACCGAGACCGAGCTCATGGTCGACCCGGTCGTCAGCCGCCGCGTGGTCGGTGCGCTCGTGGACCAGGGCGTCGGCGTGAGCATCGACGACTACGGCACCGGGCACTCGTCGCTGGCCTACCTGCGCGACCTGCCGGTCACCGAGCTCAAGCTGGACCGGTCCTTCGTCGCCGCCCTGACCACCGACGAACGGACGGCGGACATCGTGCGCACCACGGTGGACCTCGCCCACAGCCTCGGCCTGCGCCTGGTCGCCGAGGGCGTCGAGGACCAGCAGACCCTCGACGCGCTGGTCGCGCTCGGGGCAGACGTGACCCAGGGGTACCTCCACGGCGAGCCGCTCTCGGCGGCGATGCTGAGGAGCTGGCGCCCTCACGGCGCACCCGCCCCGGTCACCACCGCCGCGGGCGCCTCGCCGGCGGCGGTCGGCTGACCCGGCAGGGTGCGTGGCGTCGCACCCTCAGCGTGGAGGGCGCCACACCACGAGCGCCCGCCCGGCGGCGTCAGGGCGCCGCGCCGCCCGCCGGCCCCGGCGCAGGGCGACGGTGTCCCCGGCGGACCCGGTGGAGAACACCCGCGAGGACGCCCCCGCCATGCCCAGCGCCGCGTCGAGGTCGGCGCGCAGCGCGGTCACCTCGTCCTGCAGGGCCGAGGCCACCGCCTCGAGGTCGATGATGCGCTTGATGCCGGCGAGGTTGACCCCCTCCTCCTGGCTGAGGCGCTGCACCTCCCGCAGCAGCGCCACGTCGCGCGCGGAGTACCGACGCCCGCGCCCCGCGGTGCGCGAGGGGCGCACCAGGCCCAGGCGGTCGTACTGGCGCACGGTCTGCGGGTGCATGCCGGCGAGCTCCGCGGCGACCGAGATGACGTAGACGGGGCGGCGCTCGCGGGCGGCAGCGCCCTCGGCGTCCTCCGCGCTCACCGCGCACCCCTGGGGACGGGCCTCCCGCACGCGCTCATGACCCGCTCGGGGCGTGGACGGCTGCCGCGGCGGCGCGCTCGAGGAGCTGCTCCCGCGGGTCGGTGGCGTCGGCGGTGGCCGCGGCGAAGGCCTCGACCGCGGCGCGCGCGTCGGCGTCGAGGCGCTGGGGGACCGCGACGGCCGTGGTCACCAGCAGGTCCCCCGTCGAGCCCGCCCGGGCCACCCCGCGGCCGCGGACCCTCAGGGTGCGTCCCGACGGCGTGCCCGCCGGCACGCGCACGGTGACGGTCGAGCCGTCGAGCGTGGGCACCTGGACGTCCGCGCCCAGCGCGGCCTCGGGGAAGGTGACGGGGACGGTCACCCTGAGGTCGTCGCCGTCGCGGGTGAACACCGGGTGGGCGCTGACCGAGACGGTGAGCATGAGGTCCCCGGCGGGGCCACCGCCCGGTCCGGGGCGCCCCCGGCCGCGGATGCGCACCTTGGCGCCGTCGCGGATGCCGGCGGGCACGTTGGCGCGCACCGTGCGGCCCTCGACCGTCAGCTCCAGCGTGGCGCCGAGGACGGCCTGTGCGAAGGAGATGCTCGTCGAGGCCTGGAGGTCCACGGGGCGCGGCGGCGCTCCCCCGAAGCCGGCGGGGCGCCGGCCCTGACCTGCTCCGGCCCCACCGGCGCCGCCGTCGGCGAAGAGCCCGGCGAGGAGGTCATCCATGCCCGGCGGGACGCCCTGCCCGCCCGGCGCTCCACCCCTAGAGCGGGTGGCGCCCTCGTACCGGACGCGCTGGGAACCACCGTTGAACAGCCCCCCGAACATGTCCTCGAAGCCGGCTGACCCTGCTGAGGCGCCCGGGCCGCCGGCGGTGAAGCGGGCGCCGGACCCCATGGCGCGCACCGAGTCGTACTGGCGGCGCTGCTCGGGGTCGGACAGGACCGCGTAGGCCTCGCCCACGTCCTTGAAGCGGCGCTCGGCCGCGGCGTCGCCCGGGTTCGCGTCGGGGTGCAGGCTGCGGGCCTTCTTCCGGTACGCCTTCTTGATCTCGGCGGCGTCGGCACTCTTGCCCACGCCCAGGAGGGCGTAGAAGTCCTTCTCCAGCCAGTCCTGGCCGGCCATGGCGGCTCCTGATCGGTCGATGCGGGTGTCGGTGCAGTGTGGTGGACGCCAGCGCCCCCGTCACCTGCCGGGATCGGGTGGGTGACGGGGGCGCGGACGAGCGGTCAGGCCGGGGAGGCCACGGCGACGCGGGCCGGGCGCAGCGTGCGCCCGCTCGCCCCCGTCATCCGGTACCCCGGCTGCAGCACCTGGTTGACGGTCGCCGGCGCGCCGCTGGTCATCGACTCGTCGGTGCTGTGCATGAACGCCTCGTGGACCGCGGGGTCGAACTCCTCCCCCACC
>JARIBR010000245.1 GCA_029258695.1 Quadrisphaera sp. | reverse complement strand
GGGGCTCCAGCACCAGCACTCGTCCCACCAAGTGCTGACCCGGGGGCTCCAGCACCAGCACTCGTCCCACCAAGTGCTGACCCGGGGACCCTCGACCGGCCCCCGGCCGTGTCCTCGTCAGCGCCGGGGGCTGGGTCAGGACCACGAGCCGAGCCGAGCCGGGCCCCGGACCGGTCAGCGGTCGGGAAGGAGCACCGAGAGCTTGCGGGCCCCGGCCCGCAGCGGCTCCAGGAAGCGCTGGGCCTTGGGCATCGTGGTGCGGTAGGCCGGGCACGTGGTGGTCAGCGCCGCGAGGAGGCGACCCCCGGGGCCGAGGACGGGCACGGCGATGGCGCGCACCCCCAGCTCGCTCTCCTCGTCCGAGACCGCGAAGCCCTGGCGACGCACCTCGTCCAGCTCGGTGACCAACGCCTCCCGGGTGGTGATGGTCCGAGGGGTCAGGGCCGTCAGGGTCATCCGGTCCAGCAGCGCGCGGCGGGTGTCGGGGCCGGAGAGCGCGAGCAGGACCTTGCCTGCGGCGGTGGCGTGCAACGGAGCGCGGGTCCCCGCCTCCCCACGAACCCCCACCGTCACGTCGGCCTGCACGTGGTGGACGCAGAGCTGTTCGGCACCGTCGAGCACGGACATCAGAGTCGACTCGTCCGTGACGGCGGTGACCTCCCGCAGGACGGGCAGGGCAGCCCCGTCGAAGCCACGTGCGGCCGCCACGGCGGCCCCCATCTGGAACAGCGACAGCCCCAGGCTGTACCGCCGCCCGTCGGGCTCGAAGTCCACGAGGGACTCGCGCCGCAGGGAGGCCAGCAGCCGGTGCGCGGAGGAGGGGGGCAGGCCGCCGGCGCGCGAGAGGGCCATCAGCGTGGCGCCCTGCGGCGCCTCGCTGAGCAGCGTGAGCAGGCGGGCGGCCTTGCCGACGGTGTCGGGCTTCTCGCCCCGGGCGGGCCGAGGAGCGTCGGGCTCGTCTCGTGCAGCGGCCGGAGCGCCGTCGGGGGTGTCCACCCGGATGATGGAAGCAGCGATCGCCCGCCACCGTGACGCTTACGTCACAAGTCGTCACTCCTGGTATTCATCACGCCCCTCGCGAGGGGCACCGGGGCCAGGGGCGCCCGCGTCGGGGGCACCCAGGTCAGCGGCGGCCGAGGCGACGCTCCCCCGTGCTGCCCTGGCGGTACTCCAGGCCGTAGTGGCTGAAGAGGCCTGGCTCGGCGTCCGCGGTGAGCTCACCGTCCACGTCGATGGTGGGGGCGTCCTTGACCACCGCCTTCTGCGTGAGGACCCGCAGGTGACGCGGCGAGACCCTCGCCCCGCCGAGCGGCACGAAGGTGAGGCGCTTGCTCACCAGACCGGTCTTGACGGCGGCGAAGGCCGGCGCGTCGGTCGCGGTGTCGAAGTACACCGACTCGAGCGATCCCAGCTTGTCACCGATCTCGTCCACGACGGGCATGTCGCGCCAGTCCCTGATGTCGTCCGCCTCGAACACGGCCACTCCTGACTCGAAGCTGGACCCGCACCGGCGGCGCGGGCTCCAGTCACTGCGGTGCCATGGTGCCAGCCGGCGACCGGCTCACGAGGCCGAGGCCACGACCGATCGGGCGTCGGGGCCACGGCCCGAGCAGGCACGGCCTGGCTCACGCCTCAGCGGCGGTGGTGGCGCCTCTTGTCCGCCGCCATCGCCACCTCGGCTCGCTCCCAGGCAAGGTCCAGGGGCTCGCGGGGCTTGCCCGTGGCCCAGCCGACCGCGGCGCTGACGCCCACGGCACGCAGCCGCACCTTGAGGCGGCTGGCGAGGACCCGCACGGAGACGGCGTCGCACTCGACCGCCATGACGGCGAACTCGTCGCCGTCGACGCGCGCGACGAGGTCGTCCGGCCAGCAGGTCTCCTGCAGCACGCGCACCACGGACTCCAGCACGGCGTCGCCGGCCGCGTGGCCCTCCGCCTCGTTGGTCACCCGCAGGTCGTCCACGTCCAGGACGAGGAGCGAGGTGGGGGTGCCGAAGCGACGCGACGGCCTGGCCTCCGCGGCCAGCGCGGCGCTGAAGCCGCGGCGGTCGAGCAGACCGGTGAGCTGGTCGCGCTCGAGCCGGGCGCGGGTGGCCGACGCCATGGCCTCCCACTGCTCGACCACCTGCTCCCCCGCCACGATGGTGGACAGCAGGCGACCCATGACCTGCGCGGAGTCGAGGGACGCGGCGAGCGCGCCGTCCGCCGGCCTGCTGGTCAGGCCGCAGAGGGAGCCGAACATCGCGCCGTGCGCGGAGACCAGCGGGACGCCCACCCAGCCGGTCGGCACCAGGTGCTGGCCCGCAGCGCGCGCCGCGAAGCCGGGGGTGCGCGTGAGGTCGGGGTTCACCGGGGGGCTGCCGTCGGCGACCATCTGGGTGGACAGCGCCGCCGGCCAGGCGAGGTCGGCCGCGTCGGCGCGCTCGGCCCACGGGCCTGCGGCGGCGAGGACGCGCTGCCGGTCACCGTCGAGCCGGGTCACGAGCCAGAGGTCGAGCGGGAAGCGCGCCTGGACGTCGCGCACCGTGGCGTCGGCCGCGACGGAGAGCGTCGAGAACGGGCCGCTGCCCCTGCCCCACGGAGCGACGGTCCACGCGGAGGGCTCGCGGACCCGCAGGGGGGACAACGCCTGGCGGCGGTCCTGCTGCAGCGCGGGAGGGGCTTCGGTCGGGGGGCTGGCCATCGTGGTCATGGGGGCTCTTTTCACCGCGCGTCGGGGGAGGACGGGATCGTCCGCGGCGCACCGGCACGTCGCGGGGAGATCCTCAGGGGGCGGGTCGTGGGGCACCCTTCGACGACGCACGTCGCGGCGCGCCGGTCAGATGGTGTCCACATCACGAGAACATTACGCCCGATTACTGACGGTTTGCCCTCGGCCTCGGCGCGTCACGGCTGGCGCATCACAGAGGGCGACGCTGCGCTCATCACCTGTGACCTGCAGTGATGTTGGTGGATGCTCGATCCTCGATCGCGGGAAGCCGGACGGCCCTGTCCCACGTTGGACCAGTCATGACCCTCACTCTCTCGGTGCTCGACCTCGCGCCGATCCCCACCGGCCAGGGACCCCGCGAGGCGCTGCGCGCCAGCGTCGAGCTGGCCCGCCGCGCGGAGCAGGCCGGCTACACCCGCGTCTGGTACGCCGAGCACCACAACATGCCCTCGATCGCCTCGTCGGCGACGTCGGTGGTCATCGGCCACGTCGCGAGCGCCACCGAGCACATCCGGGTGGGCGCGGGCGGGGTGATGCTGCCCAACCACTCCCCCCTGACCATCGCCGAGCAGTTCGGGACCCTCGAGGCGCTGCACCCCGGCCGCATCGACCTCGGCCTCGGGCGCGCGCCCGGGTCGGACCAGGTGACAGCCGCTGCGCTGCGCCGCGACCCCGGCGCCTCCGAGCGCTTCCCGTCCGACGTGCTCGAGCTGCAGGCCTACCTCGTGGGGGACTCACGGGTCCCCGGGGTCGCTGCCGTTCCCGGAGCCGGGTCGCACGTCCCGCTCTACGTCCTGGGCTCCTCGCTGTTCGGCGCCCAGCTGGCCGCGGCGCTCGGTCTGCCGTACGCCGCGGCCTCGCACTTCGCGCCCGCGGCGCTCACGCAGGCGGTGGCCCTCTACCGCGAGGGCTTCCGCCCGTCCGCGCAGCTCGAGGCGCCCTACGTCATCGCGGGGATGAACGCCGTGGTCGCCGACACCGCCGCCGACGCCCGCCAGCAGTACGACGCCAGCCGGCGCCAGCGCGTCGGCGCCCTGCTCGGGCGCGGGCGCACGCTCTCCGACGCCGAGGCCCAGGCGCTGCTCGACTCCCCGGCCGGCCGCCAGCTCGACGCCATGCTCGTGAACTCCGCCGTGGGCACCCCGGCGCAGGCGCGGGACGCGATGGTGGCCTTCGCGCGCCACGCCGACGCCGACGAGGTGATCGTCTCCCACGCCGCGCCGGACGCCGAGGGGCGGCTGCGCTCGGTCGACCTGCTCGCCGAGGCGATGGAGCCGGTCGCCGCCTGAGACGCCGGCTCGGCCGGGCGTCCGTCACGGCGTCGGGCCACCGACGACACCACCGTCGGGCCCCGGCACCCCGACACCCCGGCACCCCGACACCGAGGGACCCGTGACCGCTGCCCCGACGCCTCTGGTCGCGGCGCGATCCCTGCAGCCTCGAGGGACGCGCCGCGCCCGGGCCGATCACGGCGGCGTGTCGCACCGAGGGCGCAGGGATCGCGTCGGCCGCCCGAGAGCCGGGTCATCATGGGAGCCGCAGAGGCCGCGACCGTCCGTACCCCTCGGCTGGTGCTGACCCCGCCGTCCCCCGCCGACCTCGCGGACCTCCACGGGATGTGGCCAGACCCCGCGGTGTGGGAACGCTTCCCGTCGCTGCGCCACACCACGCTCGCGACGAGCGAGGCGTCGCTGGCGAGAGGCATGGACGCCTGGGAGCGCGACGGCACGGGATGGTGGGTCGCCCGGCGAGCACCACGGACCGTCGGTGGGCGGACCGGGTGCGGTGAGGCCGAGCGCGGCGAAGCTGGCCATGACGGGGCCGGAGGTGATGGCGTCGGCCGTGATGGCGTCGGCCGTAGGACCGGGCCTGACGAACCGTGCGACGGCTCGCCGGGGCCGTGGTCGGGGACGGCGGGTGCACCGCCCGAGCCGGCCTGGCGTGGAACCTCGGGTACCGCGTCGTCCGGTCAGCGTGAGGTCGGAGGTACGCGCAGGAGATCATCGCCGCCGCGCGGGCCGCCGCAGCGGCGGCCGACCCGGACCTCCCCGCCGGTGCGACGCGACCCCTGCACCTTCGAGGGACACGCCGCCCCGAGCCCACCTGGACCGGCGTGTCGCGGCGAGGGTGCAGGGTTCGCGTCGGGTAGCAGGGGCAGCAGGGGCAGCCGGGGCCGCGCCGGGTCGGGTACCGGGGACAGCAGGGGCAGCCGGGAGAGCAGGGGACAGCGCTCAGCCCGACAGCGTGCGCACCGCGAGGAAGACCAGGGCCAGCAGCCCCACCGCGCCCGCTGTGCCGGCCAGCCCGGCGAGCAGCACCGCCCCCGGAGCGCCGGAGAGGTCCCCGCGCTCGCGCAGGCTCCTCCCGACGGCGTCGGCGCGCCGACGGGAGGCGGCGAGCAGGGCCATCACGGCCAGCAGGCCCGCCCCGGCCAGGAGCAGCGCCCACCGCCCCAGCACCGGCGAGAGCAGCCGCTCCCCCACCACCGCGACGACCACGAGGGCCAGCAGCGTGCGCCGCCACGACAGCTCGGTGCGCTCGGGCTGGAGCCCGGGGTCGAAGACCTCACCGCGCACGCTCACGCAGCGCCGACCAGGTAGCCGACGAGCAGGAGCGAGCCGGCGACGCTCACGCCGAGCGTCAGCGGCCCGACCAGCGCGGGCGCCGGGAGCGGCGCGCCGAGGCGGATGGCGCGCTCGTCACGGGTCCACCCCCGCCAGGCCGCGAGGGGGGCCAGCGCCCCGAGCAGGGTGAGCAGCAGCGCCGCCGCGAACCGCAGCGCCGGCTGGACCGGCAGGTCGAGGGCCTCCAGGGCGATCCCGGCCGCCAGCAGCGCCAGACCCGTGCGGATGCCGGCGAGGAAGGTGCGCTCGTTGGCCAGGGAGAACCGGGCGTCCGGCTCCTCGCCGACCGCGTAGACGGATCTCGGACGTCGCGCTCGGGCCATGGTCGAAGTCTCACCGCTGCAGGGCGGGTCACGTCACCCGAGCGGTCGAGCCCGCTCGCGGGACCGGCCGGCCCCGGCGTCGGAGCGCTCGCCCGCAGCGCTCTCCTGGCGCTAGTGTCACCAGCTGAGCGACCCGTCGTCGAATCGCTCAGAACGAGTCATCGGGCGCGAGCGAGCAGTCGGGCGCGCCTGCTGGTGACGAGGACCTGACAGTGACCGGCGTGGGAGCGTCGACCGAGGATGGAGCCGACATGGAGAACCTCGCGCGCGAGATCGTGCAGCGCCGCACCGCGGGTGAGGCGGTGGGCATCACCTCGGTGTGCTCGGCGCACCCGCTGGTGATCGAGGCCGCGATCGCCCAGGCCGCGGCGGAGGGCAGCCCGGTGCTCATCGAGGCGACGTCGAACCAGTCCGACCAGTTCGGCGGGTACACCGGCATGACCCCGGGCGACGTGAGGGACCTGGTGCACCGCATCGCCGACGACCACGGCCTGCCCCGCGAGAAGGTGATCCTCGGCGGTGACCACCTGGGCCCCAACACCTGGCGCGAGCAGGGTGGGGACGCGGCGATGGACAAGGCGGACGCGCTGATCGAGGCCTACGTCGAGGCCGGCTTCACCAAGATCCACCTGGACTGCTCCATGGTCTGCGCGGGCGACCCCGACCCGATCGGTGACGACCTCGTCGCCGCGCGCGCCGCGCGCCTGGCCGCCGTCGCGGAGAGGACCGCCGCGCGCACCGGCGGACCGCGCCCGGTGTACGTCGTGGGCACCGAGGTCCCCGTGCCGGGCGGCGCCCACGAGACCATCGACGAGCTCACCCCCACCTCCGCCGACGCTGCCCGCGCCACCCTGGAGGCGCACCGGGACGCGTTCGCCGCCGCGGGCGTGGCCGACGCGTTCGAGCGGGTCATGGCCCTGGTCGTCCAGCCCGGGGTGGAGTTCGACCACGTCGCCGTCTTCGACTACGACCCCAGCGCCACCAGCGGGCTGCGCGCCGTGCTCGACGACGTGCCCGGGTTGGTCTTCGAGGCCCACTCCACGGATTACCAGACCCCGACAGCGTTGACGCGGCTCGTGGCGGACGGCTGGGCGGTGCTCAAGGTCGGCCCCGGCCTGACGTTCGCGCTGCGCGAGGCCCTGTTCGCCCTCGCACGCATCGAGGACGAGATCGTCGAGGACTCCCAGCGCTCGCGCCTCGTCGAGGTCGTGGAGGAGGAGATGCTCGCCGAGCCGAAGTGGTGGAAGAGCTACTACGAGGGCAGCGAGGCCGAGCAGGCCCTGGCGCGGCGCTACTCCTACAGCGACCGGGTCCGCTACTACTGGCCCCGCCCGGCCGTCGCCGCGGCCCAGCAGCAGCTGCTGGACAACCTCATCAGCACCGCGATCCCGCTGCCGCTGCTCAGCGCCCACCTGCCCGACCAGTACACCAAGGTGCGCGACGGCCACCTGGCGCTGGACCCCAGGCAGATCGCCATGGACCGGGTGCGTGACGTCCTGCGCGTCTACTCCGCCGCCACCGCCCCCAGCACCGGCCACCACGGCCAGAGCCCCCGGAACGCCACGAGCACCGCCGACCAGCACGCCGACCAGCACTCCGATCAGCACGCCGGGAGCCGAGCATGAGCGCCACGACCACGCCCCTGCTCCAGCGCGAGCCCGAGCACCTGGAGTCCCTCGGCGCCGCGCGCACCACCCGCGAGATCGCCCAGCAGCCCCGGCTCTGGCGCCAGGTCGCCGCCGAGGCCGCCGCCCGCCACGAGCAGACCCGCGCGTTCCTGGACCCGCTGCTGGCCCACCCCCACCTGCGCGTCGTGCTCGCCGGCGCGGGGACCTCCGCCTTCGCCGGCATGGTCCTCGCCCCGGCGCTGTCCCGCGTGCTCGGCAAGCGGATCGCCGTGGTGGCGACCACCGACGCGGTCTCCGGGCCCCGCGAGGTCTTCGCCGAGGACGTCCCCACCCTCCTGGTCTCCTTCGCCCGCTCCGGCAACAGCCCCGAGTCCCTGGCTACCACCGAGCTCGCCGAGCAGTGCCTGTCCGAGGTCCACCACCTCGTGGTCACCTGCAACGCCGACGGCCAGCTCTACCGCGACCACCACGACACCGACCGCTCCCTGGTGCTGCTGATGCCCGAGGAGTCCAACGACGCCGGCTTCGCGATGACCTCCTCCTTCACGTGCATGGTCCTCGCCACCTGGCTGGCCCTGGCCCCCGAGCACGCCGACGCCGACCTGCTCGAGCGCCTCGCCGTCGCCGGCGAACGTGCCCTGGCCGAGCGCGACACCCAGGCCGCCGCGCTCGCCGCCGCCGGCTACCGACGCTTCGTCCACCTCGGCTCCGGCTCCCTCGCCGGCCTGGCCCGCGAGGCCGCCCTGAAGATGCTCGAGCTCTCCGCCGGGGAGGTGGTCACCTACGACAACTCCTCCCTGGGCTTCCGCCATGGCCCCAAGGCAGCCCTCGACGAGACCACCGCAGTCATCGTCTACCTCTCCAACGACCCCTACACCCGCGCCTACGACCACGACATCGTCGCCGAGCTGCGCACCGGCATCGGTCCCGAGCAGGTCATCGCCGTCACCGCCCGACCCGACGACACCCTCGCCGACGGTCCCACCTGGCACGTGCGCGGCCTCGACGACGCGCCCGACGTCCTGCTCGCCCTCGTCGACGTCATCGGCGCCCAGCTCCTCGCCCTGCACACCTCCCTGACCCTCGGCCTGACCCCCGACAACCCCTTCCCCGGCGGGGAGGTCAACCGCGTCGTGCAGGGCGTCACCATCCACCCCCTGGACGCCGCCCCCGGCGCCGCCGACCGCGGGTGAGGCTCGGGCTCGTCGGCGCCGGGGCGGTCGGGCGCCTGCACGCCGACGCCGCGGCAGTCCTGGACGGCGTGGAGGTCGCCGCGGTGTGCGCGCTCTCCTCAGCGGAGGCCCGCGAGGTGGCCGGTCCGCACGGAGCCGTGATCTTCACCGACCACCGCGCGCTGCTCGAGCACCCCGGCCTGGACGCCGTGGTGGTCAGCACCCCCCACTCCAGCCATGCGCCGATGGTGCTCGACGCGGCGGCGGCCGGCCTCCCCGTGCTCGTGGAGAAGCCCATGGCCACGACCCTGGCGGGCTGCGACGCCATGGCGAGGGCGTGCGACGACGCGGGGGTGGCCCTGGCGGTCGGGCACGTCCAGCACTTCCTGCCCGCCACCGCCGCGGCCCGCGCGGTCGTCGCGTCCGGCGAGCTGGGCGAGGTGCTGATGCTCCACGACCACCGCAGCACCGACTACCGGCCGGGCACCCGGCCCGCGTGGTTCTTCGACCCGGTGATCGCCGGCGGTGGCGCGGTGATGAACATCGGCGGCCACTGCATCGACCGCAGCAGCTGGCTCTCGGGCTCGCTGCCGGCGCGCGTCACCGCCACGACCCGCTCCCGCTTCGGCGTGGGCGTCGAGACCGACGCCAGCGCGCTGGTCACGATGGCGAACGGCGTCGACGCCTCGGTCACGATCACGTCGACGCCGCCCCGCCCCGTCGACGAGGTCACCGTCGTCGGCGAGCGGGGCACCGTGGTGGCCGACCCGCGCGCCGGCACGTCCGTGCGGGTCGGGGACGACGTGCGCCAGGTCCACGACCCCTCGCCGCAGGACGTGCCCGCCGCCTTCCGCGCCCAGATGCTCGCCTTCACGGCGCTGATCTCCGCCGGGACGCCGTTCCCGGTCAGCCGCGAGCACGCCCGCGCGGTGGTGGCCACCGTCCGGGCGGTCTACGCCAGCGCCGCGAGCGGGCGCAGCGTCGAGGTGCCGGTGCCCTGACCGCTCAGCGCTGGCCGCGCCGTCGCCCGCGGGTCGCCTCCACCCACCGCCGTGCGCTCGCCAGGGCGCCGTCGAGGTCCGGCGCGTCGGGGAACCAGGCCTTCTCCCACTCCAGGGACAGCCACCCGGCGTAGGCGATCCCCCCGAGCGCGTCCGCGACGTCGGCGAGCGGGAGCACCCCCTCGCCCATCAGCACCGGCTCGGGCACGCCCGGGGGGCCTGCGGCGTCCTTGACCTGGACCCACCCCAGCCAGGGGCGCAGGACCTCGGCGGTGCGGCTCGGCGCCTCGCCCCGGCGCCACGGGTGGAGCACGTCCCAGACCACGCTCACCCCGTGGCCCGGCGCCGCGGCGTCCAGCGCCGTCAGGACGCGGGCGACGTCCTCCCCGCGCGCGTGCGAGTCGTGGGTCTCCAGCGCCAGGTGCACGTCGGCCGCCGCGGCGACCGGCGCGGCGCCGCGGAGGCGCTCGACCGCTCGGGCGTCGGCCTCGTGGCTGGGCGCGTCGCCCGCGCCGGGGAAGACGCGCACCGCGCGGGCCCCCAGGTCGAGCGCCAGCTGCACGTGGGCCACCAGGTCGTCCGGCACGCCGGGGTCGGGGTCGCAGACCGCGACGTAGGAGGCCACGGCGAGGAGCTCGAGCCCCGCCGCGTCGAGGGAGCGGCGCAGGCGGGCGCGGCCGTCGGGCGTGAGGTCGGTGCTCACCGGCTGCCCGGCAGCGCACCGCAGCTCCACGGCGCCGCACCCACCGGCTCGCGCGGTGGCGAGGAACTGCTCGACCGTGGCGCCCGGAGCGCCGAGGCTGGACGCGGCCAGCTCGTCGCGCTGCGCTCTCACGAGGTCCTCCCGGGCGTGGCGCCGCGGTGGTCGGCGCTCGAGGCTCATCCTGCCTGATCCAGCCCTCGAGACCGAGCTGCTGAGCGATGATGACGGTGCACAGGCGCTAGGGGGCAGAAACGGTCAGTCTCTTCGATCACATTCGGGTCACGCACCCGATCGGCCCCTTCCGCTGATCGCCGCGGGCGGCTATCTTCACCAGTCGATCCATCCTGATGCTCCGCGCCGATGACGCTGGTCGGGCACAGGTCTCGGTAGCGAAGGAGCGCCGCGGTGCCGAAGATCCCTCCCGACGTCGTGACCCGCTACCACCGCGAGGTGACCCAGCGGCTGTCCACCCTCAGCGACCT
>JARIBR010000225.1 GCA_029258695.1 Quadrisphaera sp. | reverse complement strand
GGGACGCCGCCGTGGCCGACTGGAGCCTGCTGCGCACCGACGACGACGCCGTCTTCGACGCCGAGGTGGTCCTCGACGCCGCCGACATCGAGCCCTTCGTCACCTGGGGCACCAACCCCGGCCAGGGTCTGCCGCTGTCCGCCTCCGTGCCCGACCCGGCCGAGATGACCGACGCCGGCGACCGCGCCACCGCTCAGCGGGCCCTGGAGTACATGGCCCTGACGCCGGGCACACCGATGCGCGAGATCCCCGTGGACACCGTCTTCCTCGGCTCGTGCACCAACGGGCGCATCGAGGACCTGCGCGCCGCCGCTGCGGTCGTCGAGGGGAGGACGAAGGCCGACACCCTGCGCGTGCTCGTCGTGCCCGGCTCGGTCAAGGTGAGCCTGCAGGCCGAGGCCGAGGGGCTCGACGTGATCTTCAAGGCCTTCGGCGCGGAGTGGCGCGGCGCCGGCTGCTCGATGTGCCTGGGCATGAATCCCGACCAGCTGGCCCCGGGGGAGCGGGCGGCGTCGACGTCGAACCGCAACTTCGAGGGGCGCCAGGGCAAGGGCGGGCGCACCCACCTGGTCTCCCCGCTGGTCGCCGCCGCCACGGCCGTGCGCGGCACGCTGTCCTCGCCGGCGGACCTGCCCGACGTCGCCGCCGTGCCCGCCGGCGTCTGAACCCGCCCCAGCCGAGGCCGCCCCACCCCAGACCGAGCACGACGAGAGGACCGAGAGCCCTGTGGACGCGTTCACCACCCACACCGGCGTCGGCGTGCCGCTGCGCCGCAGCAACGTCGACACCGACCAGATCATCCCCGCCGTCTACCTCAAGCGGGTCTCCCGCACCGGCTTCGAGGACGGCCTGTTCTCCGCCTGGCGCCAGGACCCGGAGTTCGTCCTCAACCAGGAGGCGTTCCGCGCCGGCTCCGTCCTGGTCGCCGGCCCGGACTTCGGGACCGGCTCCTCGCGGGAGCACGCGGTGTGGGCGCTGAAGGACTACGGCTTCCGCGTCGTGCTGTCCTCGCGGTTCGCCGACATCTTCCGCGGCAACGCCGGCAAGCAGGGGCTCGTCGCCGGGCAGCTCTCGGTCGAGGACGTCAAGATGCTGTGGAAGCTCATCGAGGCGTCCCCCGGCGTGGAGGTCACGGTGGACCTGGGGGCGCGCACCGTCACGTGCGGGACGTTCACCACGACGTTCGCCATCGACGACTACACCCGCTGGCGCCTCATGGAGGGCATGGACGACATCGGCCTGACGCTGCGCTCCGTCGAGGACATCACCGCCTTCGAGACCCAGCGCCCGGCGCACAAGCCCACCACGCTGCCCGCGCTGACCTGAGCGTTCGTGTCGCGTGTGGGGCCACCAGGCCGGGACAGCCTGGGGGCTCGCTTCGACGGGACCCTCTACGCCGCCGCGACGGCGCACCACCGCGCCCACGACGCGGAGCTGCTCCGCGGGCTCGGGCTCGGGCCGGGCTCGCGCGTGCTCGACGTGGGGTGCGGGGTCGGCGACCTCACGCTGTCGCTGTGGGACGCCGTGCAGCCGGGCGGCGCCGTGACGGGCCTCGACGTCTCCGCCTCGGTGCTCGAGCGCGCTGCGGCCTCCGCCGGCCGGCGCCCGGGCCTGGCCTGGGTGCAGGGCTCCGCCCAGGAGGTGGCAGACCTCGTCGAGGCCGGCAGCGCCGACGCGGTGGTCTCCGTCGCCACGCTGCACTGGGTGCCGGGCGGTGACCAGCAGCGCGTGCTCGCCGGCATCGCCCACGTCCTGCGCCCGGGCGGTCGCCTGCGCCTGGACATGGGCGGCTCCGGCCAGCTCGCCGAGGTCTTCGACGTCCTCGACGAGGTGAGCGCGGAGCACGGCGGCGGCCCGTGCCCGCTGTTCTTCCCCGACGCCGACACCTACCGGGCCCTGGCGGACGGCGCCGGTCTCGCCGTGGAGGGGTGCGCCCTGGTGCCCCAGGAGCGGGACCTCGGCGACGCCGCCGGGGTGCGGGCGTGGCTGCACAGCCAGGTGCTGCCGGCCTACCGGCCGAGCGTGGGGGAGCTGGCCTGGGAGGCCTTCGCCGACGAGGCGCAGACGCGGGTCCGCGCCGTGATGCCCGACCACGTCGCGGCCTACGTCCGGCTGCGGCTGGCGGCCCACCGGCCCGCGTGAGCACGCGAGCTCTCGGCCGTGCCCGCCGTGCGAGCCTTCAGCCCACGAGCACCGCTGCGTCACCGTGGCGGTCCACGAGACGGCGGTCGAGGGTGGCCACCCGACCGTCGTGACGAGCGGCGAGAGCCACGAGGTGGGCGTCGGGCACCTGCCGGAAGGTCGCCACGGCGCTCCAGTCGACGGAGGCGGCCTCGGTGTGGTCCGGCCAGAAGCGGTGTCCACGCATCGTCCGCAGCGCCCCCAGGGCGGCGGACGCCTCAGCGGGTGACAGGGCATGGTCGACCACCGCCGGGTTGCTCGACAGCCGGACGAAACCGAGCTCGGTGGGTGGGCAGGTGGCCCAGCCCCCGCGGTGTCCGGCGAACCACCGGCGCGTCGTGGCGTGGTGGACGTGGTGGGGCCAGGCGAAGGCCACGAGGACGTTGACGTCGAGCAGCAGCGTCACGGTGAGGCGAGCGCGTCGGCGACCTGGTCGTCGGTGAGGGGGCGCGCGCCCTCGGGGACGGTGATCACGGGGAACCCGTCGGCGGCGGTGACCACCCGCGGCTCCGGGTGAAGGCCTCGGCGCAGCAGGTCCGAGACCACGCGACCCAGGGGCGATCCGTGGGCCTCGGCCACCTCGCGCACCGCGGCCATCACGTCGTCGTCGATGGAGAGGGTGGTGCGCACATCCTCAGGCTACATCGCCGGTGACGTGTGATGCCGAACCTCCCTGTCTGATGCACACCGGTGGGCACAGGCCTGCTCGGCGTCGTCGCCGACCCGGCGCCGGTCGTGGTGCAAACTGGTGCTGCACGCCGGACAGCCCCGGCTCACCCGTTCGCGCGCCGCTGACCGGCGGCGGCCCTCGTGGCAGGAGACACCAGCGCCCATGACCACCCTCCACGTGACCGGCGGCACGCCCCTGAGAGGCGACGTGCACGTGCGCGGCGCCAAGAACTTCGTCTCCAAGGCGATGGTGGCCACGCTGCTCGGCGAGACCACCTCGATCCTGCGCAACGTCCCCGACATCTCCGACGTCCAGATCGTGCGGGGCCTGCTCGAGCTCCACGGCGTGCACGTGGAGAACGGCACCGACGGTGAGCTGCGCATGGACCCCTCCCACGTCGAGACCGCCC
>JARIBR010000209.1 GCA_029258695.1 Quadrisphaera sp. | reverse complement strand
CCCACGGACACCGTCCGTGGGGCGCGGCCGCTGCTGCGATCCGGGTCGGGGGCGCTGCTCAGGCGCCGGCGTTGAGCCGGCGGGCGATGGACGTGACGCGCTGCGTCATGTGGTCCATGGCGGTCAGCTCGGCCTCCTCCAGGGGCAGGTCGTTGTTGGCGCCGGTGACGTGCGAGACCCCGTAGGGGTTGCCGTCGACGAACTTCAGCGCGTCGGTGTAGCCCGGCGCCACGACGAGGCCCCCGAAGTGGTGGATCGTGTTGTACAGCGCGAGCAGCGTGGTCTCCTGACCGCCGTGCAGGGTCTG
Organism: Quadrisphaera sp.; assembly: GCA_029258695.1. The sequence continues at coordinate 25,367 of JARIBR010000209.1, read as the reverse complement.
GCTGGCGGTGAAGCCCGCGTAGACCTTGTCGGCGAGCAGGCCCTGGCCCCACTGGGCGCCCAGGGAGTCGAGGAAGGTCTTCAGCTGCCCGGCGATGTTGCCGAAGCGGGTGGGAGAGCCGAAGAGGACCGCGTCGGCCCACACCACGTCGTCGGCCGTGGCGGCCGGCTCGGTGGCGCCGGCGCTGTGCGCGGCCTGCGCCTCGCTGGTCGCCCGCTCCCCGCCGGTGGTCTGACGGGCCACCTGGCGCAGACGCACCTCGGCCCCGGCCGCCTCGCCCGCCTCGGCGGCCCGCTGGGCCATCGTCCGGACGGTGCCGGTCGCGGAATAGTAGATGATGGCCAGCTTGACGTCGCTCACAGGTGTCTCCTCGGTGCTCTGGTTCGGTGGTGGTGCGGGCATGGACGCCGCGCTCGCGCTGCGGCGCTGGACAGGGCGCGACGCAGGACGGCTCACCGTCCCACATCGCCCGTTCAGCCCTGGATGAGGTCCCGCATCGCGGGCAGGTGGTCGGCCACCAGCTGATGACCGCCCGGGTGGGAGGCCAGCGTCACGTCGGCCCCGCGCTCGCTCAGCTGCTCGACGAGGCTCTGCGTCTGCTCCGGCAGGGCGTAGGGATCGCGCTCCCCGTTGCTGACGAGCACCCGGCGCCCGGCCAGATCGGCCTGCGGCGGGTCGGCGAAGGGCGGCACGGCCCCGATGAGCACCGCCCCGGCGAGCAGCCCGGGGTGGGTGAGCATCAGCGCCGAGGCGATGTTGGCGCCGTTGGAGAAGCCCACGGCCACCAGGGACCCCGGCTCCAGCGCGTGCTCCGAGGTGGCGGCGGTGACGAAGGAGGCGAGCTCGTCGGCGCGCGCCCGCAGGTCGTCCTCGTCGAAGACGCCCACCGCGAGCCGGCGGAAGAACCGCGGGGCGCCACCCTCGAGGACCATGCCGCGCGGGGAGAGCACCGCCGATCCGGGGGCGAGGGTCTCGGCCAGCGGCAGCAGACCGTGCTCGTCGTCGCCCGTGCCGTGAAGCAGCAGCAGGGGCGCCGTGCCCTTCCCGGTCGCCGGCTGCCACACGTGCGGACGACCCAGGGTGGCTCCGCTCGAGGGCTGCTCGCCGCTCATGACTGCTGCTCCTGCTCCCCGAGGTGCAGCGGGGGGAGCGCTGCGGCGATCTGGTCGCGGCTCGGCTCCAGCCACGGCGGCAGCTTCAGCGAGCGGCCGAGCTCGAGGAGCGGCTCGTCGGTGGCGAAGCCGGGCTCGTCGGTGGCGATCTCGAACAGCACCCCGCCGGGCTCGCGGAAGTAGATGCTCTTGAAGTACTGGCGGTCACGGATGTCGGTCACGCGCACCCCGGCGTCCATGAGCTCGTGCTGCCAGCGCGTCATCGTCTCGAGGTCCGGGGCGCGGAAGGCGACGTGGTGCACCGTGCCGCCGGCCTGCAGGCCGCGCATGCCGTCGTCGGCCGCGACGTCCACCAGGGCGCCGGAGGCACCGCCGGCCATGGTGAAGCGGGCGCGGTCGCCCTCCTCGCCGCCGAGCTGCATGCCCAGCATGTCGGTGAGCATCTGCGCGGAGGGCTCGAGCAGGCGCTCGCTGAGGGTGACGGCGTGCAGGCCGCGCACCGCGTGGTCGCTGGGGATGGACGACACGCCGTCCCAGCCGCTGCGGGTGTCGCCCGGCGCGGCGACCAGGTCGATGACCATGCCGTCGGGGTCGCGGAAGGTCAGCACGTCCTCGCCGTCGCGGCTGCGCGGGGCGTCGGCGTCGATGCCGTGGGTCACGAGGCGCTCGCGCCACCAGCCCAGCGAGGTCTCGGGCACCGAGAACGCCGTCGCCGTGGTCATGCCGACACCCTGGCGGCCCTGGGGGACGCCCTTCCAGGGGAAGAAGGTCAGCAGGCTGGAGGGCCGACCGGCCTCGTCGCCGTAGTACAGGTGGTAGCTGTCCGGGGCGTCGAAGTTGACCGTCTGCTTGACCAGGCGCAGGCCCAGGACGCCGGTGTAGAAGTCGACGTTGGCCTGCGGGTCGTCGGCGATGGCCGTGACGTGGTGCAGACCGTGGGGGGTGACCGTGCTCATGCGCGGATCCTTCCGTCGGAGGGGCGCTCGCGACGGGCGCCCCTGGGTGTGCTCTCCCAGGAGAAGGTACATGACGCGTCATCTATTCCGGTACCCTCGGAGGCATGTCACCCTGGTTGACCGCTCAGGAGCAGAGCGCCTGGCGCGGGCTGCTGGAGATGACCTCGCAGCTGGACGCGCGCCTGGCCCAGCAGCTGCAGCGCTCCAGCGGTCTGTCCCTGGCCGACTACGACGTCCTCGTCCCGCTGAGCGAGGCGCCCGGCGGCCGGCTGCGCGCCTACGAGGTCGCCAGCCGTCTCGGGTGGGAGCAGAGCCGGCTCTCCCACCACGTGGCGCGCATGCAGCGCCGCGGCCTGGTCGCCCGCGAGGAGAGCGCCTCCGATCGCCGCGGCGCCGACGTCGTGCTCACCGACGCCGGGCGGGCCGCGATCGAGGGGGCCGCTCCGGCGCACGCCGAGACGGTGCGCCGGCTCGTCTTCGACGGCGCCACCCCCGAGCAGCTCGAACAGCTGGAGGCCTTCACCGCCCGCGTGCTGCGCCGGCTGGAGCCCGACGCCGTCGACGACGACGGTGCCTGACCTGGTCGCGCGTCGGCGACGCCATGACGGGGCCGGCCTGACGAGCGGGCAGCGCCGCGACGCAGCGCCTGCTCGCGCCGCGCGTGGTCCGTACCTCGGCCGGGCGTCGTCCCGCGCTGGGCCTCGACGAGGTGACGGTCGAGCGGGCCCGCCAGCTCACCGTCACCTCGCTCCCGTGCTGCCGGGCGCGGGCAGCTCCCGGTACCGGGTCGCGCGCGCCGTCACGCGGGAGCGCAGCGCTCGCGCAGCGTCGCCGTCCCCGGCCCGGTGAGCTCGTCGCACCAGACGGCACGACCGGCCATGGCCATCGTCAGGGCCAGCGTCGTGCCGGTCACCAGCGGGCCCGCTCCGTGGGCGAAGGGGCCGTCGGTGGCCTCCAGGCGCAGGTCGGTGATGGCGGTGCGGCTGGGGACGGTGAAGTCCCGGCTGGCGTAGAACCTCGCGACCTGCGTGACGGCGGCGACGGGCGGGTCGTGGGCGATGCCCAGCGGACGGCGCACGTCCTGGGCGTGGACGATGACCTCGCCCAGCCAGGCCGGGGTGTGGCCCGAGGCGGCGGTGGTGCTGGTGATGACGGCGCGGAAGCGGTTCAGGGTCTCCGCCGGCGTGGCTCCTCGGTGATCGTGCAGGCGTCGCTGGTTGTGGAGGTCGAAGTCCATGCGCGCCGCCGTGACGCTGGCCAGCCAGCGCAGACGCCCGACGCTGGCCCCCGCGGTGAGGTGGGCCACGACGTCCTCGACGCTCCAGCCGGCGCACAGCGAGGCGCTGCCCCACTGCTCGGCAGCGAGGTCGGCGAGGTCGTCGGCCAGCGCGGCGCGCTCGGCGTGCGCGGCCGCCCACAGCTCGGCCTTCGGGGCGGTGGGGGTGGTCATGGGGGCTCCTCCGGGTCGGTGAGGTCGAGCGGTGGGCTCTCAGCCGGTCTCGGCGGCGCGGCAGGCGGTGGTGAGGGCGTCGCGGTAGGCGTGGTCGGCGCTCGGGTGCTCGTCGTGGACGATCGCGCCGTGCTCCCACCAGTGGGTCAGGCCGCGGCCGAGGAGCTGGCCGGCGCGGGTGTGCACGCACAGCGCGTGGTCGGGCACGGTGAGGGTGGCGTCGCCGTTCTCCACCGCGGTGCGGGCGTGGTCGGCGTGCTCGGAGCTCGTGCGGTCCTTGGGGGAGAGAGCGAGGTAGCGCACGGCGTGGACGACCTGCATCCAGTCGCTGCTCCCGCTGGCGTCGTAGTCGGCTTGGAGCTCGCGCAGCAGCACGGGGGCCAGGGGGGCGCCCATGCCGACGTCCTCGACGGCGATCAGGCGCAGGCGTCGCCACAGGTGGGCGGCGACGGTGGGGGAGGTGGTGTGCATCTCGCAGGCGGCCAGGACCGCGTCGTCGACGGCGCTGCGGCGGATCGCCTTCTGCAGCACGGAGACGAGCTGGTCGACGGGGATGCCGCGGGGGCTGAGCAGCCGCGCCCACGGGTCCTCATCCTGGCACGCTGAGACCGGGCGGCGCCACCTCGAGGGCGGACGTGCCAGTCTCAGGGGGTGGTTCCCGAGCTGATCGTCGACGACCTGGTCGCCAGCGTGGCCTTCTACGCCCTGCTCGGCTTCGAGGTGGCGTACGAGCGGCCCGCGGAGCGCTTCGCCTACCTGTCCGCCGGGGAGGGGATCGACCTGATGGTCGAGCAGGCGAACCCTGATGATCGGCTCCACCCGACGGCGGCGCTGGAGCATCCCTACGGGCGCGGGATGAACCTCAGCATCGACGTCGCGGACGTCGCCGCGGTCCACCGCGCCCTGCTCGCCGCCGGCCACGAGGTGCGCCACCCGCCCAGGGAGCGCTGGTACGCGCGCACCGATGACGAGATCGGCGAGCTGGAGCTGACCGTCGCCGACCCCGACGGGTACCTCCTGCGCCCCACCCAGAACCTCGGAACCCGTCGCCGCCGCTGAAGGGGGGCGTTCGTCACCGGGCGGTGGAGTCGTCGGGGAGCCGGGCGAACATGGAGTGCACCTCGCGGTACCAGCCCATCGACCTCCTGGGGTGACGCCACCGGCTCCTCATCGCGTCGCGCGCCTCCTGGTGGCTCGCGTCACCGGCCTTCTCCGCCTCCTTGAGGTGACGGTCCTGGGCGTTGATGACGTCGTCGTGCGCCTCCCCCCGGTGCTCGGTGTCGCAGGGCCCTCCCAGCTGGCGGCAGGTCATCGTCTTCATGCGCGCTCTCCTCCTCGGAGGTCCGCCGTGCCCGCGTCGTCCCACCGACGACCCGACTCCTCGATCATGGCCGGGGCGCCCGGCGATGTCGAGACGCCCGAGAGGGTTGCTGGCCCGAGGTGCGCGGGCCCACCGCCTGGGGGAGTGGCACGAGGGGCGCGCGCCTCCCCGAGGGCGGGCGTCAGCGGCCGAGGGTGATCGCCGTCTCCAGGAGCATCGCGTGGACGAAGGCCTGCGGGAGGTTGCCGCGCAGCTGGCGCTGGGTCACGTCGAACTCCTCGGCCAGCAGCCCCGGGGCGCCCGCGGCGGCGCGGTTGCGCTCGAACGCGCGGAACGCCGCCACATGGTGCGCCGCGGCGCCCTCCGCGTCGCCCGCAGCCGCCGCCGAGCGGGCCTGCTGGTCCTCGGCGAGGGCGAGGACGAAGCCGCAGAGCAGGAACGCCCCCTCGTTGGCGCCCAGGGGGCGACCGTCGTGGGCGAAGCGGTACACGTAGCCGTCCTCGACGAGCGAGGCCCGCACGTGGGCCAGCGTCGCGAGGGTGCGCGGATCGTCCGGCGCGGTCGCGCCTCGCACCGCCGCGAGGAGCAGCGCGGTGTCGGTGCCCTCGTGATCGGGGCTGCGCTGCCACCACCCGCCCGCCGCGAGGCCGCGCGACGCGGTGGCCGCCATGATCGTCTCGGCGAGCGCCAGCTGGGCCCCGGCGTCGTCACCGCCGCCGACGCGGGCCCACGCGCGCAGACCCGCGACGCACGCCAGGCGGGACTGGGTCCACCACGCCGGCTCCAGCTCCCACAACCCCGCGTCGTCGTCGTCCCAGAGGTCACCGACCGCCTCGACGAGGGAGCGGGCCGCGGTCTCGGTGCGGGCGGTGGCGTGCCCGCGGTCCACAGCGGCGGCGAACAGCAGCAGGAGGTCCCCGTAGGTGTCCAGCTGGTGCTGCGCGCCGGCGTCGTTGCCGACGACCGTGCGACCGCCGGGGTAACCGGGCAGGTCGAGCTCGACCTCGCTCGGCACCGGTGAGCCGTCGGTGCGGTAGGCCGGCGCGAGGGACGCCGGGTGCTCGAGCACCCGCTCGGTCAACCACCCCAGCTGGCGGGCGAACAGCTCGGCGACCAGCGCGTCCCCCGCCTCGCCCTCCGCGTCCCCGGAGCTCCCGGTGCTACCGGCGCTGACCTGCTGGGGGCCCCGCGGGCCCGTGGCCGACGTGGTGCGCCCCGGGGAGGGCACGGGCATCGCGGCGGCGAGCGCCAGCGCCGTCCACGCCTGGTCGCGCAGCCACGTGTAGCGGTAGTCATACGCGCGGTCGCCCTCGACGTGCTCGGGCAGGGACGTGGTGGCGGCGGCGACCATGGCCCCGCCCGGGGTCGTCAGCCCCACGAGGACCGCGAAGGCGTGACGCACGTCGCGGCGGGCGACCACGCCGGCCAGCTCGGGGACCGCGCGCGCCCACGCGGTCCCGGTGGTCTCCCACGCGAGGTCGGCGTCGACCAGCGGCCGGTCGTCGAAGGACTCCCGCGAGACCTCCAGGACGAGGTCGTGCTGGGCGCCCGCGCGCAGCGTCAGGTGCACGCGCACCCCGTCCGGGCCCGAGCGCGCCCCCTGGCGGCGGCCGGGGCCGGAGTCGGCGTCGGCCTCCTCCCCGGGGCGGCACGCCGGCCGCGCCCCGGACAGCCGCCAGTGCACGGGACCGTTGCGCCCGGTGTAGACGCCGTCGCCCACCCGCACCACGTCGGTCGAGGTCCGTCGGCCGTAGTCACCGCACACGTCCACCAGCACGTCCACCTCGACGTCACCGGACTCCGCGACCAGGCGCCGCAGGAGCACGGCGGTGCTGGCGTCCGAGGGCATCGCGAGCGCCTCGCGACAGGAGAGCACGTGCTCGCTGCCGATCCACTGGTTGCGGAAGATCAACGAACCGTCCTCGTAGTGCCGCCCCACACCGAGCGACCCTGCGGGGTGACCGTGAACGCCCCACCCCCGCCGATCAGCGGCGCGAGGACCGCCTCGTCGTCCCAGCCGGGCGCGCACAGCCACGCGACGTCCCCGCGGGGCCCGTACAACGCCGCGCGGTGACCGTCAGCCACCAGCGCGTAGTCACGCAGGACCTCGGGGGCGAAACCGTCGGGGCTGTCCATCAGCTGACCACGTCCCTCCGGGTGAAGCGCCACCACGCGCCCGCCAGAGCCACGATCGCCCAGGAGATCGAGACCGCAGCGCCGCGGATCACGGAGGAGTAGTCGATCACAGGGGAGAACAGGTCCAGCCACGCCCCCGCGTCGTGGGTGGGCAACCACACCCGCAGGTCGCCCAGCGCGGTGATGGAGTCCAGGATGTTCGACAGGATCAGCAGGAGCACCGCCCCGCCCACCGCGGCCAGCGCCGCGTCGGTGAGGGTGCCCAACCAGAACGCCACCGCCGCGACCCACAGCAGCGAGACGAACACGTACCCGGCCGCCGCCGCCAGGCGCACCACCCCCTCCCCGGCGGGCAGGGTGGTGCCCAGGATCGTCGTGAGGTCACCGCCGCCGTAGAACACCGTGCCGAACGCCAGCGCCGAGACCACCACCCCCACCACCGCGAGCAGCCCGCTGGCCAGGGCCACGACGAGCTTGACGCCCAGCAGCCTCCGGCGCGGCACCGGCGCGGCGAGCAGGTAGCGCAGCGAGCCCCAGGTCGCCTCCGAGGCGATGCAGTCCCCGGCGAACAGCGCCACGGCCACCGCGAGGAGGAACCCCGAGGACGCCAGGAGGACGAACAGCGCGAAGTTCACCCCCGAGCTCGTCGCCAGGTCCACCAGCGAAGCCCCGCCCCCGTCGTCGTCGCCGAGGGCGAACGCCCCCACGACCAGCAGCGGCAGGGCCAGCACCAGCCCGAGGACGACCAGGGTGCGCCGGCGACCCGCCTGGCGGCGCACCTCGACCAGCACGGGCAGCGGGGTGCCGCCCCCGCGCCCACGCCGACTCGCCGGCGACGACGACGACCGGTCCGGCGCGCTCGGTGTCCGCTCTGACATCACTGCCCTCCGACGAGCTCGAGGAAGACCTGCTCCAGGTGACGCTGGGGGACCACCGCGCGCACCGACACGCCGGCGCGCACCAGCGCGGCGACCACGTCGTCCGCCCCCGGCGCCGCGTCCCCGGGGCCCAGCGAGACGACGAGCTGGTCCTCACCCGCCCCGTCGTCGGCGCCCCCTGCGGCACGCTCACCAGCCTCCGCTCCCGCCGCGTCCAGACCCGGCGCCAGCTCCCGGACCGCGTCGAGGGCCCGCGGCACCTGCCCCGGCCCGACGCCGACCCGCACGGCGCTCGCGGTGCCGACCAGGTCGGCGACGCTGCCCTGCGCGAGGACCGCGCCGCGGGCCATGACCACGACGTGGCTGCACGTCGCCTCGACCTCGGCGAGCAGGTGCGAGGAGACGATGACGGTGCGCCCGCTCGCGGCGTAGTCGCGCAGCACCGCGCGCATCGCGGTGATCTGCGGCGGGTCCAGGCCGTTGGTGGGCTCGTCCAGGACCAGCAGCTCCGGGAGCCCCAGCAGCGCCGCGGCGATGCCCAGGCGCATCCGCATCCCCTGGCTGTACGTCCCCACCCGGCGCTCCACGCGATCGCCCAGGTCCGCGACGGCCAGGGCCTCGTCCAGGTGGGCGTCCGCAGCGGGGCGCCCCGTGGCGCGCCAGAACAGCTCGAGGTTCTCGCGCCCCGACAGGTGCGGGAGGAAGCCGGTGCCCTCCACCAGGGCCCCGACGCGGGAGAGCACCGCGGCGCCGGGCACCACCGGCGTCCCGAGCACCTCCACGGAGCCCTCCGTGGGACGCACCAGGCCCAGGACCACGCGCAGCACCGTGGTCTTGCCCGCGCCGTTGGGTCCCAGCAGCCCCACCACCTGGCCCCGGCGGACGGTGAAGGACGCGTCGTCGACCGCGCGCACGCCGCCGCGGTACTCCAGGACGAGGTGCTCCACGGCCAGGACCACGTCACCCGGCGCGCCGTCGTCCCCGCCCGTCGCGCCGGGCGTCGTGCCGGGCGACGGCGCTGCCGCGCCGCGACGGCGGGCCCGCCGGCGCCCCACCGCGAGCACGGCCGCGCCCACCACGGCCGCGGCGGTGAGCACGGCGGCCACGACGACCTGCGCGGTGGGCACCGTCGTCACCGACTCCAGCGGCGCCGCCGCGGCGTTGCCCGCCGCCGCCCCGGTCACCCGCAGGTCACCCGCCACGGCCACGGTATAGGGGGCCGGCTCGACGGGCATCGCGTACCCCGCGTCCGTGGAGGCGACCACCAGGCGCAACCGGTGCCCGGCCGGCACCTCGCGCGCCAGCACCGGCAGGTCCGCCCTCACCAGCGCGGGAACCTCCCCGGTGCGCACGCGCAGCGGCGCCACCCCGCCGCCGGGGAGCACGGCCGCGCCGTCGGCGTCGACGTCGTAGAGCGCCGCGAACAGCACCGCCGACCCGCTCGGGGCCGCCACGGACAGGTCCACCGAGGCCGGCCCGGCCAGGGACAGGGGCTCGGCCAGGGGCTCGGTGGTGAACACCGCGCTCTGCCCGGGGACCACCGAGCCCGCACCGAGGCCCGGAAAGGTCGACAGCACCCCCACCCCGGGGATCGAGGTGCGCGCCGCCGGCACGCCCCCGGGAGGGAAGAGCAGCGGTTGCGCTCGTGGAGCTCCCTCCTCGCCGGCGAGCGGGAGCGCCGTGACCGGCGGGCCCTCGGCGCTCCCCGCAGCGGGCACCTCGGGCGCGGGGATGACGTCCTGGGTGCGCAGCGGAGCGACGGGACCCCGGCCCGGGGCCCCGTCGTCATCACCAGCACCGTCGCCACCCCCGCCGTCACCGGCGAACGCCGCCACGGCCGGCAGCGGCAGCGCGTACGTGAACGCCCCGGCAGCGCCGTCCGCCCCACCGCCGGCACCGGCGCTCTCGCCCGCCCGCTCCGCACGCGGCACCAGGTGCTCGGCGAAGAACTCCCGGGTGCGCACCCGGAAGTCCCCCGCCAGCGCACCGAGCGCGTCGTGACCCCCCGTCGACCAGGCCACCGTCACCGGCGCCCCCGCGGCGCGCAGCTGCGCGGCGTTGGCCAACGAGGCCTCCAGCCCGAAGAGCGTGTCCGCCTCACCCTGCACCAGCAGCGCCGGGGCGCTCGCGCCGTCCAGCACCCGCGCGGGGCTCGAGGCCTCCAGCAACGCCGTCAGCGCCGGCGTCGGCACACCCCCACCCTCCAGGGTCTCCAGGTAGGCCGAGCAGAAGTCCTCCGCCAGGCGCCCGCACCCCGGCCGCTGCGACGTCGCGCCCGGCGGCAGGACCACCGGCTCGCCGTCGGCGCCCAGCGACGGGGCCGAGGGGCGCAGCAGCTGTCCCACCCACGCCGACTTCAGGACCCCGGGCACCTGGGGCCCCTCCGGCACCTCGACGTCGTCGTCGCCGGCGACGACGCTCGCGGACTGGGGCGTCAGGGAGCTCGCCAGGTCGTTCCAGGTGATCGCCGCCGCCACCGCGTCGACGCGCGGGTCGGTGCCCTCGGCCAGCAGCGCCGCGGCCCCGCCGTAGGAGGCCCCCGCCACGCCCACGACAGGGTCGGAGCCGCCGATCGCACCGCGTGACGGGTCGCCGCCGTCGTCACGCCCGACGTCGGGGCGCGCGGCCAGCACGTCCACCACGGCGCGGACGTCAGCGCCCTCGTGCTCGGGAGCACCGAGGTGGATCCGGCCCCCCGAGGCACCGAAGCCGCGCGCGGTGTACGTCGCGACGACGTAGCCGCGGCGCGCCAGGTCGTCGGCCTGGTCCGCGAGGTCGTCCTTGCTGCCCCCGTAGCCGTGCGCGAGCACCACCGAGGGCCACCCCGCCGGAGGTCGGTCGTCGCCCGGCACGAAGACCGCGGCGTCCAGGGCGACCGGCGCGCCACCCGGCTCCGGACCCACGGGGATGGTGGTGTCCTCGCGGGTCGGAGCCGTCTGTGCCGTCTGTGCCGTCCCGCTCGTCGCCCCGGCCACAGGAGCGCCAGCCACGGCGCCCACGCCGCTCGCGGCGAGCAGGACGGCCGCGGCGGGCAGCGCCGCGCGGGAGCGGGAGCGGCGGAGCAGGATCGTGGTGGGCGCTGGACCGCGCGCTCGCGTCACCGGCGCCATGGTTCCACCGGGCGCACCGCGGCGCCGGACGGGGAGGGGTGAGCCGTGACACAGCGCAGTCGACGCCGGCGCCGAGCGGCGGCATGATCGCAGGGTGGCCCCCACCAAGACCCGCCTGCGCCCCAGCGACATCACCGCCGCCGACGGCTCGGTGACCCTGCGCGCCCCCGACGAGCTCGTCCTGCCCCCCCTCGACGTCGAGGTCGCCGGCCGCCGCCTGACGCCCGGCGACGTGCTGCGCGTCGGCATCACGGCGGAGCACGTCGACACCCCCGACCTGGCGCTGCTGCGCTCGGCCACCGCCCTGACGCGCCGAACCCTCACCGGTGACGTCGACCGCCTGCCGGACGCGCTGCGCGAGGAGCTGGGTCCCCGGTCCGGATGGCTCCTCGACGCCCCCGGTGACGGCGCCGTGAGCACCACGCGTCGCGTCGCCGACGACGACGGCACCCTCGACGACGCTCGCGCGGACGGCGCCCGGGAGGACGAGCCGTCCGACACGGCGACCGAGCAGGTCGGCGGGGAGGCCGCCGGGGCGGTGCCCGCCGACGTGCTGAGGTGGCTGCGCGCCACCGTCCGCGGCCGCGACCTCGTCACCGCCCTCCGCACGCGCGCCGAGGTCAGCCTCCACCTGCTCGACGACGCCCCGTCAGCGACGACCTCCCCCGCCACGGACGGTCCCGACGGCGCGAGCGGACCGGGCGACGCGGGCGAGGAGCCCGCGGACCCCCGGGACGACAGGACCAGCTCCCCCGCCAGCACGGCCTCCCCGCACCCCGCCGGCGAGACCCCCGCGAGCGTCGTCGAGGTGGTCGAGCGCGTCATCACCTCCACCGTGCCCGGTCGAGGGGTCACCACCACCACCCGCGAGCTGAGGGTCGCGCCGTCCACCAGCACACCGCGCCGGCGCCGCCGCGAGAGCGCCGCCCTGGTCACCGCCGTCGTCGCCGCCCTCGTCGACGCCGGCGCCACCCCGCTGGCCGCCGCCGACGTCGCCGCACGCGGCAGCCGCTCGACGGCCGTCCTGCGCCGCGCGCTCGACGCCGCAGACCCCGGCAGCGTCCCGGCGCCGCGCGCCACCACCAAGCCGCTGACCCTGACGAGCCCTGCCCCCGACGTCGTGCGCGCCGCGACGGAGGCGGGGGTGGACGCCCTGGTCACCGCCGACCGGGCGTGGCGCGGGCTCTCGTCCCGCGACGGCGACCGCTCCGCTCGTCCCGACCGCGGCGCCACCGCCCTGGAGTCCTTCGCCGACGCGGTGCTGCGCGCCCGCGCCGCCCTCGCCGTGGCCGGCGCCCTGCGCCAGGGCGCCCCCCAGGGCGCCACCGTCACCGACCTGCCCCCACCGGCCCAGGGATCCCCCGCGCGGCGCGCCGACGAGCTCGTGTGGCTCGGCGGTCTCGTCGACGCGGAACGCCGAGCCCTCGGCACGCAGACGCTCCTCACCGACCTGCTGCGCGCCTCACCCGTCGACACCGTGCGCGGTCGAGCCCGCGAGACCCTCCTCGCCGCCACGGCCGAGCGGGTGCGCGCCGCCGACGACGCCCTGACCACGGCTCTCGACGGTCAGCGCTACCTCGACCTCCTCGACGCCCTCGAGGCCAGCACGGACGAGAACAGCACCGAGCACGCCCCGACCCCCCGAGCCCCCGCCGCGCGCACCGGCCTGGTGCGCCTCGCGACCACCGCCGACCGCCGCCTGGTCGACGACGTCGAGGCCGTCGACGTCGCGCTCGACCAGGACAGCCACGACCTCCTGCTGGAACGCGTGCGCCAGGCCGCCGCGTCCGTCGCCGCGCTCGCCACCCTGCTGGCCGACGTCGCCAGCGCCGACTCACGGCCCTACGCCCGCGACGTCGGCGCCGCCGCCACGCACCTCGCGCGCTACGCCGACTCCGCCGGCGCCCGGCACCTGCTCGCCTCCGAAGCGCTGACCGCCGACGCCGACGGCCTCAGCTCCTTCACGCACGGACGCCTGCACGCCCAGGCCAGCGCGGTGGGGGAGGGCGAGGAAGCCGCCTACGAGCTGGCCTGGGCGAGCGCGGCCCGCCCCCGGCGCCGCCGCTGGATGGCCTGACCCGGCCGGGCCCCGCGCTGGCCGGCGCCCTCACCGCGGGGGCCCGGGGCGATGCTCCCCGCTCGCCGCAGTCTCACCGCCGGCCGCGGGAGGCGGCACCACGGTCGCCGCTGGCCCCGGCTCCGGGACGCTCGCGGTCCCCGGGATCCTCACCGGGCGGGTGGTCGTCGGAGAGCCCCCGCGCGCGGCCCTCGTCTCGTCGCGGCGCCGGGAACCCTCGGCTGCCGGCATCTCCGGAGCCATGGGGTTGGCCGGGGTGCGGTAGACCCGCGGCGCCGGCTCGCCGGCCGCCCGCTCCCGAGCCGCCCGCTCCCGGGCCGCAGCGTCCACCGGGCCCGCCTTGCCGGCCACCGCCACCCCCTGGTCCGTGACCTCGGCGACCGCCCGCTCCGCCCGCGCGCCGGCGCCGACGGCCCGCGCACCCGCCCCCGCGACCCCGCCGACGCTGGTCGCCCCGCCGCTGATCACCGCACCCAGCAGACCCGGCACCAGCTGCCCGCCCCAGGTGATCGGGTCGTTCCGCAGCATGTCCACGTCCAGCAGCACCTCGGCGGTCTCCACGGGGTGCTCCGCGAGGTCCCCCGGCACCTGCGCCAGCTGCTCGTGGGTCCTCGCGCTGCCCCCCGGGTCCGCCTGCGCGTACACCGACGTCGTCCTGGCCAGCGTCCACAGCCCCACGGCCACCGACTCCAGCCCCAGGACCACCCCGAGCGCGAGGCTCGTGGCCATGTCGCTCGCCTGCTCCGTGAGGCCGGGCCCGTCGGGGGCGTCCGCGGCGGCGCCGCCCACCACGGCCTCGGCTCGCGCCGCCGAGGCCTCCAGCTCACCGGCCAGGGCCACGCCCGCGGCGACCCACCGATCGCGCTCGAGGGCCACGAGCCCGGCGGTCGTCGGATCGCCGGCCCAGCGCTCGACGTCGGCGAGCGCGAGGACCACCTGCCAAGCCCGACGCGAGACGTCCTCGAGCACCCGGGCGTGCTCAGCCAGGGCGGCGGCGCACCGCCCGAAGGAGGACTCCGCGGCCACGACGACCGACCGGCGCATCCCCAGGGCGACGAAGGCGGCGGCGCTGGCCGCACCGTCCCACCCGTCGGTCGTCTCGGGCAGCAGGCCGACCACCGTGCGCAGCACCTCGCTCGCGCCGCGAAGGCGCTCCGCCACCTCGGCCACGGGGCCGGGGTCCAGCCGGGTGAGCGCCTCGAGGTCCAGCAGCTCACCGCTCACGACGGCCCCTGCGACGACGGTGGTCCAGCGGTCGGGACGCTCATCGCCGACGCGGCGCCGGTCTCGACGCTGTCGTAGGCGGTGGTGACCGCCGTCAGCGCGCTGGCCAGGCGGTACACGTCGCTGCGCAGGTTCACGATCTGCGGCGTCCAGCTCCACCGCAGGCCGAAGACCGCGCGGTCCAGGGCGGCGCTGCCGGACCTCAGGTCGGGCGCCCACAGGTCGAAGGTGCCCCGCTGCACGGCGCCGAGGTCCTCCGCTCCCTGGCGCAGCGTGGCGGCGAGCGCGCTCACCACGTCGGTGGCCACGTCGATCTTCACGGTTCCCCCTCGAGGCTCGAAAGACGCCGACGCTAGGCCGGCGACGGCCGACCCGGGCAGAACCATCCACAGGTGACGCAACGCGAGGAGAGGCTGCTGCGGGTGATGGGCTCCGCCGATCTCCCCCGAACGCGTCGCGCGGAGGCCTGCGAGCAGCCATGCTCGTGCTCGTCCACCCCGAGCGGCGCGACGAGCCCCGCGTGACCCCCAGGAGAGGCCGACCCATGACCGACGCCATCCCCACCGCCGAGGCCAGCACGACCCGACCCGACGAGGGAGCCGCCGCCGCGGTCCCTACGCGCCCGTCCACCGTGGCCAACCCCCGCCGCACCCGCCGCTGAGGCGACCGTGACGGCCGACCTCCCGGCCCCTGCGTCGAGGGGCACGAGGGCTCAGTCGCCAGGCAGCACCCGCAGGCGCACCGTGTGCTCCATGGCGCGCAGCTCGGCCAGCACGTCCTCGCCGAGCACGCTGTCGGTGTCGCTGAGCACGTAGCCCAGCTCCCCCCGCGTCGCGAGGTACTGCCCCGTGACGTTGATCCGGTGCTCGGCGAGCACCGCCCCCACGGCAGCGAGCACGCCGGGCACGTTGTGGTGCACCAGGGACAAGCGCCCGCCACCGGTCGGCCCCGGCGAGACGGGCGGCAGGTTGACGCTCAAGGACGTGGAGCCCCGCAGGACGAAGCTGCGGAGCTTCGAGGCGGTGAACCGCCCGATGTCCACCTGCGCCTCCTCCGTCGACCCGCCGATGTGCGGGGTGAGGATGACGTTGGGCAGGGAGCGCAGCCGCGAGGTGAACGGGGCCCCGCTCCTCGCCGGCTCGTCGGGGAAGACGTCGATGCCGGCGCCGGCCAGGTGCCCGCTGACGAGAGCGTCGTGGAGCGCGTCGTGGTCGACGAGGAAGCCGCGCGAGAGGTTGAGGAAGTGCGAGCCCGGCTTCATCGCCGCGAGCTGCTCCGCGCCGAACAACCCCGAGTTGCCGAGCCGGCCGTCCACGTGCAGGGTCACCACGTCCGCCCAGGCGAGCACCTGCTCCAGGCTCCCCATGCGCTGGGCGTTGCCGAGCGCGAGCTTCTCGGCCGTGTCGTAGAACGCCACCGACATCCCCAGCGCCTCCGCGAGGACCGAGAGCTGGCTGCCGATGTTGCCGTAGCCGACGATCCCCAGGCGCCGACCGCGCACCTCGTGGGCGCCGGCCGCCGACTTCACCCACGTGCCCTCGTGCAGCGCGTGGCTGCGCGGGGTCAGCTGACGGGTCAGCGAGATGATCTCCGCGATCGCCAGCTCGACGACGGACCGGGTGTTGGAGAACGGCGCGTTGAACACCGGGATCCCGGCCCGCGCGCACGCGGCGAGGTCCACCTGGTTGGTGCCGATGCAGAAAGCGCCCACCGCCTGCAGGGTCTCGCGGGCCGCGTCGACGACCTCCGCGGTGAGCTGGGACTGGCTGCGGATCCCCAGGAGCTCGACACCCTCCAGAGCCCGAGCGAGCTCCTCACCGGCCAGCGCGCCGCTGGAGGTGCTCACCTCGTACCCCGCGTCGGCGAGGATGCCCTCGGCGTCAGGGTGGATGTTCTCCAGGAGCAGGGCCCGAGGGCGGGTGGTCGGCACGGCAGGCCATGGTGCCAGCCGTCGCGGTGGGTCCGGTGGAGCCCCGTCGCCCGCCGCCCGGTCGTGGCACCGGTCGGCGGGCCGGGGGGCGCGGACGTCTCCGGGGCGGCATCGTGGTGACCATGAGGGTGCTGCTGACCTCCGACACGCACGGACCACGCTCCGCGCCCCTGCCTCCCGCGCTGCTGCGTGCCGCGACGCAGGCCGACGTGGTCGTCCACGCGGGGGACTGGTGCGACGTCGAGACGTGGCAGCAGCTGGGGACGGCCTCGAGGACGCTCGTCGGGGTCGTCGGCAACAACGACGGCGCCGACCTCCGCGCCGTCCTCCCCGAGGTGGCTGACGTGGTCATCGGCGGGCTCCGTGTGGTCGTCGTCCACGACGCCGGCGCCGCTGCCGGGCGCGAGCGCCGCTGCGCCGCCCGGTTCCCCGGCGCCGACCTCGTCGTCTTCGGCCACAGCCACGTGCCGTGGGACTCCACCATCAACGTTGATAACAGAAGCATGCATCTCCTCAACCCAGGATCACCGACCGAACCACGACGACAACCCGAACCGACCTATCTGAAGCTGATCATCACCGACCGCCGTGTCGTCTCCACGACGCTGCACCGCATGGAGCGCACCACGGCGACGCAGAGGCGCCGGTGAGCCACCCCCGAGGCCCGGCAGGGGACGAGGACCAGGGCGAGCGGGGGACCAGCAACCGTGCCGCGCGCCTGCGGGCCGCGATGGCCGACCAGTCCGGGCGCTGCCTGTGGTGCGGCGCCACCTTCACCGGTCTCGTGACGCCGACGACCGACCACGTGGTGCCCCGCGTGAAGGGCGGCCCCTCCTGGCCGGAGAACGAGGTCGCCGCCTGCCGGCGCTGCAACGCCCAGCGGGGGCACGCCTCGCCGACCGCGTGGTTCGAGGAGTGCCTGCGCCGGGGCTGGCCTGCGGACGGGGCGGCCCTGGCCGACCACCTCGACGCCCTGGAGACCGCCGTCGAGCGTCGAGGCGGGCAGCGGCGCGCTCGGCCCTACCTGGCGTCCCAGCGTCGGCGGCTGTCCCGGCTGCTGCGAGCCGGCCTGGGGTGACGGGCGTCCGATGCAGCACGGCACGGCACGGGCTGCTGGCAGACTCCGCGACGTGGATGCCCCTCACCGCGCCGCCCGCCTCGAGGACTGGCTCACCTCGCGAGTAGGGAGCTTGCTGCGCCGTCGCGGCTGGGTGCCGACCGTCACGGGCTTCACCGGTTACGGCTACGCCGCTGGCGGGGCGGGCACGCACCAGGCCGAGGAGCAGGGGAGCGACCAGGACCCTGGGTGGGTCCGCGCGCTCGGACGGGTGGTCCTCTCCCGTCCGCGACGCGCGGGCGAGCCGGCCGACGTCACCCCCGAGGAGGGCGAGGCGATCGGCGCCGCCGCGGTCAAGGCGCTGCGCGGGTGGCGCTCGTTCGTCACCGTCCCCGTGCCCGGCGAACCGGTCGAGGTCCGCGTCGACGGGATCACGCACCGGCTCGTCGCCGACCGCGGCGGGTACCTCGACGCGGTGGTGCCCGCCGACCTGCCGGCCGGTGAGCACCACGTGGGGCTCGCGGTGGTCGGGAGCGGCGCCCCGGAGGCGCGAGCCCCCGTCGTGGTCGTCGGCCGGTCCGTGGAGCGCGGCATCGTCTGCGACATCGACGACACGGTGATGATCACCGCGCTGCCCCGACCGCTCATCGCCTTCTGGAACACCTTCGTGCTCTACCCCCAGGCGCGGCGCCCCGTCCCGGGCATGGCGACGCTGCTCTCGCGGGTCCGGGACCAGCACCCCGGGTCACCGGTGATCTACCTCTCCACCGGGGCGTGGAACGTGGCACCGGCGCTCCAGCGCTTCGTCACCCGGCACGGCTTCCCGTCCGGTCCGATGCTGCTGACGGACTGGGGACCGACCAACACGGGCTGGTTCCGCAGCGGTCAGGACCACAAGCGCGCCGCGCTGGCCCGCCTCGCCCGCGAGCTGCCGCACGTGGCCTGGCTGCTGGTCGGCGACGACGGCCAGCACGACCCGGTCATCTACGGCGAGTTCGCGCTCGAGCGGCCGATGCTCGCCCACGCCATCGCCATCCGCCAGCTGACCCCGACCGAGCAGGTGCTCAGCCGGGGGATCCCGCTGCCGGTGACCGCGCGCGCCGGCACGGCCTCGACGCCGGAGCTCCGCGGCCCGGACGGCTTGGTGCTGCTGCGTCAGCTGCGCGGCGCCGGGCTCCTGTGAGCGGAGGCGCTCCTCCGGCACACTGAGCAGCGGCGTCGGGCCCGGCGCCACCCCTCGAGGAACGGAGAGCTGCACGTGCAGATCGACAAGGACCAGATCATCTCCCTGCTGAAGTCCCAGGGTGACCACTCGCGGGCCGAGTCCGCCCAGGGCGAGCTCCCGCAGGACGTCGACACCGAGAAGGACGCGGGACTGCTGAGCAAGCTCGGCATCGATCCCATGGACCTCGTGAAGAAGTTCGCCGGCGACAGCAGCATCGGCAAGAAGCTCGGCGGGCTGCTCGGCTGACTCCCACGCGTCACGGCCCAGGAGCGACGCCTACCGTCGTCCCATGCTCCTGGACGACCTGATGCTCTCGCGCTCCCCGCTCGACCGGCGCTCGGTCGAGCGGGGGCGCCCCGGTCTGATCGACGACGCGTGGGCCGACCCGGCGACGCGTGTGCTGCGGTGGAGCGACGGCCGCTCGCCGATCTCCGCCGAGGGTCCCCGCTCGACAGGACCGGACGGGCCCGGGAACGTCGGGGCGAGAGGCCTCGATCTCGTGGCTCCCACCGCCGTCGAGCAGACCGACCTGCGGGTCTTCCTCGGCCGTGAGGTCGACGGCACCGTGCACCTCGCCGCGCGCATCGCGCACGAGCACACCTCCGGTGACGGGTGGGAGGACCTGCGCGTCGCCGCACCCACGCTCAGCGAGCGGGACACCGGTCTGCTCACCGCAGCGACCGCCGTCCTGCGGTGGCACCAGGGCCACACCCACTGCCCGCGGTGCGGGGCCGCCACGGTCGTGGAGCAGGCGGGGTGGGTGCGCCGCTGCCCCGTGGACGAGAGCACGCACTTCCCCCGCACCGACCCCGCGGTCATCATGGCGGTGGTCGACGACGAGGACCGCATCCTCCTGGGTCACAACCCGGCCTGGCCGGACGGCCGCTACTCCACCCTCGCCGGCTTCATCGAGCCGGGGGAGACCCTCGAGCAGGCCGTGCGCCGGGAGGTCGCCGAGGAGACCGGCGTCGTCGTGGGTGAGGTCACCTACCGAGGTGACCAGCCGTGGCCGTTCCCCGCGTCCCTGATGCTGGGGTTCACCGCCCGCGCCATCTCCTGCGCGGTGGACACCGACGGCCACGAGATCACCGACGCCCGCTGGTTCAGCCGCGCGGAGCTCGCCGCGGCGACGTCCCGCGAGGGCGTCATCCTCCCCGGGCCCGTGTCGATCTCCCACCGCCTCATCGAGTCGTGGTATGGCGAGCCGCTGCCGACGGCGGGGGAGTGGCGCTGATGGGCCACGGATCGTTGGCCCTGCTCGACTGGCGCGCGCGCACGGCCGCCCAGTACGCCGCCGTGCGCGCCGAGGCGGGCGCCGACCCCGCGGGTGCGCACGCGCGCTGGCGCGCCGGACGCGACGCGATGTTCGCCGAGCACCCCGCCAGCCCGCTGGCCGCCGGCGACCCGAAGCGCGCCAGCGGCCTGCCGGTCGCCCCGTACGACCGACGGCTGCGCTTCACGGCCCCCCTCGACGCCGCGCCGCCGACGTCCTTCACCGCGAGCACGGGGACCGACGGCGACGTGGGGTTCGAGCGGCTGGGCACCGTGGCGCTCACCGGGCTGGGCCACCTCGACGTGTGGTGGCTGACGGGGTACGGCGGCGGGGTGTGGGTGCCCGTGCGCGACGGCGGGAGCGGGTCGCTCAGCTACGGGGGAGGGCGCTACCTTCTGGACACGGTGAAGGGGGCCGACCTCGGCCGCGACCCTGGCGGGCGCGGCACCGAGGACGACCCCCTCGTGCTGGACCTGAACTTCCTCTACGCGCCCTCGTGCGCCCACGATCCTGCGTGGGCCTGTCCGCTGGCTCCACCGGGCAACCGGATCGACACGGTCGTCAGCGGCGGCGAGCTGCTCGCCTGAGCACCTCGGCGCACAGGGTCAGCCCTTGCCGACGCGGCCGCTCTGGTTCTGCAGCTCGTCGATCATCTCGGAGGCCTGCGCCTTCGTGAGGTCCGCCGGGACGTCACGCCCTGCCTCGGTGGCGAGGGTGGCGAGGTAGCTCTTCTGGGCCCCGGTCGCCGGCTCGCCCCCGGTGGTCCAGTCCTCCGGGTCCTTGACGGCCGTGGGGTCGCCCGCGGTGTCGTTCGGCTGGGAGGTCGGCGCGTCCGTGGCGTCGGTGGCCTCGGTGCCCTGGCTCGGCATGGTCTCGTTGACGTTCTCGCTGGACTCGGTCATGCCCACACCGTAGGACGCCGGTCCGACACGCGCCCGCCGCCTGGCGGGTCGACGGGGGCCGTGGTGGGCTGGGTGCATGAAGATCCTCGTCACCGGTGCCAGCGGCAACGTCGGCACGGCGCTGCGTCGGCGCCTCGCCGCCGAGGACGTCGACGTCCTCGCGCTCGCCCGTCGCACCCCGCGCGACGGCGCCGCACCGGCCGGCGCGACCTGGCACTCGCTCGACCTCGGTCAGCGGGACGCGGCCGAGCGCCTGGCCCCGCTGCTCGACGGCGTGGACGCCGTCGTGCACTGCGCATGGCGCATCCAGCCCAGCCACGACGAGGCGGCCCTGCGTGACGTCAACCTCGGCGGGTCGGCTGCCGTGCTCGAGGCCATGACCGGTGCCACCACCGCGGACGGGTCACCGCTGCACCTCGTCGTCGTCTCGTCGGTGGGCACGTACGCCGCCGGCCCCACCGACGCGGACGGCCGCAAGGAGGAGGTGGACGAGTCGTGGCCGACCACGGGCATCGGCACGTCGCTCTACAGCCGCCAGAAGGCAGAGGTGGAGCGGATGATCGACGCCGCGCAGGCACGGGAGGGCAGCCCCACCGTCACCCGCGTCCGCCCCGGGCTCGTCCTCCAGGGCGACGCCGGAGCGGAGATCGCCCGCTACTTCCTCGGCCCGCTCGTCCCCGTCAGCCCTCTGCTGCGCGGGGTCCGCGCCGCCGGCCCACCGGCGCTGCCCCTGCCGCGGGAGATGCAGGTCCCCGTGGTCCACGCCGACGACCTCGCCGACGCGCTGTGGCGCAGCGCCCGCGAGCGGCTGGTCGGGGGGGTCAACGTCGCGGCGCACGACCACCTCGACGCCGACAACCTCGCCCGAGCGTTCGGTGCGCGGCGCAGCACCGGTCTGCCGGTCGCGGTGCTGCGCGCGGCGGCGGGCCTGACCTGGCGCCTGCGCCTGCAACCCACCGACCCGGGATGGGTGGACCTGGCCGCGCGCACGCCCCTGCTGAGCACCGACCGCGCGCGCACCGACCTGGGCTGGGAGCCGAGGACGAGCGCCGTCGAGGCGCTCGAGCAGCTGCTGTCCGGGATGGTGGACGGTGGCGGCGCAGCGACCCCGCCGCTGCGGGCGCGCACCGCCACGAGCGGCAGGATGGCGCCATGACCACCGCGAGGCCCCACCCCACCGCCGTCCCCAGCGACCAGCGCTGGAGCGCGGACGCGACCCGCTACGACGCGATGCCCTACCGGCGCACCAGTCGCAGCGGGCTGGACCTGCCCGCCGTCTCCCTCGGGCTGTGGCAGAACTTCGGCGCGGAGGTGCCCCTGGAGCGGGTGCGGGCGATCCTGCGTCGGGCCTTCGACCTGGGCGTGACCCACGTCGACCTCGCCAACAACTACGGGCCGCCCTACGGCAGCGCGGAGAGCGCCTTCGGGCAGGTGATGGCCAGCGACCTCGCGGCGCACCGCGACGAGCTGGTGCTCTCCACCAAGGCCGGCTATGACATGTGGCCCGGGCCCTACGGCCAGGGCGGGGGGAGCCGCAAGCACCTGCTCGCGAGCCTCGACCAGTCCCTCGCGCGCATGGGCGTCGAGCACGTGGACATCTTCTACAGCCACCGCTTCGACCCCACCACGCCGCTCGAGGAGACGATGGGTGCGCTGGACACCGCGGTGCGCTCGGGCCGCGCGGTGTACGCGGGCATCTCCTCGTACGGCCCGGAGCGCACCCGCGAGGCCCACGACCTCCTGGCGGCGATGGGCACGCCGCTGCTGATCCACCAGCCGTCGTACTCGATGCTCAACCGCTGGATCGAGGGGCCCGGGCTGCTCGACACGCTGGGCGACCTCGGCGTCGGCTGCATCGCCTTCTCGCCGCTGGCCCAGGGGTTGCTCACCGACAAGTACCTCGGCGGTGTGCCCGAGGGCTCGAGGGCGTCGCGGAGCGGCTCGCTGAGCACCGACCAGCTGACGGCGCAGACGCTGGAGCACGTGCGGGCCCTGGACGACATCGCGGCCGACCGCGGCCAGAGCCTCGCGCAGATGGCTCTCGCGTGGGCGCTGCGCGACGAGCGCGTCACGTCGGTGCTCGTCGGTGCCTCCAGCACCGAGCAGCTGGAGGCCAACGTCGCCGCTGCGCAGAACCTCGGCTTCACCGCCGACGAGCTGGCACGCATCGACGAGCATGCCGTGGACGCGGGCATCAACCTGTGGGCCACCTCGAGCCAGGGCTGACGGAGACCACGTGAAGGACGACCAGGCGCCGCCGCGACCCGGCGCCCAGGAGTGGGTGCCCGAGGGCGGTGACCTGGACGCGCTGCGCGCCGCCGCGCCGGCGTGCCGGGGGTGCGAGCTGTGGGAGCCGGCGACCCAGGTCGTCTTCTCCGCGGGGAACCCCGCCGCGGCGATCGCGATGGTGGGGGAGCAGCCCGGTGACGTCGAGGACACCCGCGGCATCCCGTTCGTGGGCCCCGCCGGTCAGCTGCTGCAGCGTGCCATGGCCGAGGCGGGCGTCGCGCGCGAGGACGTCTACGTGACCAACGCCGTCAAGCACTTCCGCTTCACCCCGCGGGGCAAGCGTCGCATCCACGCCACCCCCGAGGCCGCCCACGTCACCGCGTGCAGGCCGTGGCTGCGCGCTGAGCTGGCGGCGGTGGCGCCGAAGGTCGTCGTCTGCCTGGGGGCCACCGCCGCCAAGGCGCTGCTCGGCCCGCAGGTGCGGGTGATGCGTGACCGCGGGCAGCCGATGCCGCGGGAGACCTCCGCGGGCACGGCGGTGTTCATGGTGACCGCGCACCCGTCCTCGGTGCTGCGGGTGCCGGACACGGACGGAGCGCGGGAGAAGGCGTACGCGGCCCTCGTGGCCGACCTCGCGACCCTGCCGGGGCTCCTCGCGCCATGATCAGCGTCGCGTCCGCGCGGGCGCTGGCCTCGAGCGGGGTGGTGTGGGAGCCGGCGCGCGGCGACCGGTTCGTCATCGCCGACCGCGGCATGGACGACGACGTCTTCGTCCTCTCCGACATGACCATCGAGACCCACGACCACCGCACGGGGCGGGTCATCGGCTTCAACGGCACCACCGAGTGGGCGTTGGACTCCATCGACGCCGACGACGCGCTGTGGCTGCCCGGCGAGGGCGTGTTGCGAGAGCTGCTCGGCCCGGCGTTCGTCCGCCTCGAGAGCGCCGGCCTCGCCGGCTGGGCGGTGACCGTCGCGACGGCTGACGGACAGGACGTCGTCGTCGACGCGGACGCCGAGGAGGCCTACGCCCTGGCGCTGCTCAGCGTGCGCGCCACGTCGTCGGCGTCGCTGCTGCCGTTGGCGGCGCACGCCGTGATCGCCCGCACCGAGGAGCTGGACGCCGCAGGTGACGGAAGAGCGTGGGAACCCGCGCAGCACGAGGTCGTGGACGCTCTCGTCGCCGCCCTGCGCCTGCGGCGCGCCGTGCTGACGGGGGCCGGGCCCGAGGCGGCCCTCGAGCAGGCTGCTCTCGTGGAGGACGCCGACCCGGTGGCCGAGGACCGGGCCGGGACGCTGCACCGTGCGGTGGCCGCGACCCTCCGCGGTCGGCCGCGTGACGAGGAGGCCGGTGCCGCGGATCGCGAGCAAGCGGTCGGCGAGCAGTCTGGTGGCCGGGGCCGCTGGCACGGTGACGCGGACGACCTGCTCGTCCGCCTGGTCGTGGCCGTCCACGATCTCGGCTCGAGCGACGTCGCGCTGGTGTGCGTGCGCCGGGCCGTCGAGGTCGTCCGGGCCCGCGGTGTCGAGACGGACGCACCGGCGGTCTCGAGCGCGCGCACCGTCCAGTCGGTCGAGGCGGCGCTCGACGAGCTCGTGACGCTCGTGCGGGGCTGAGCCGCCGGGGTGGGGCATCCCGGTCGGCGGTGCTGGGTCTGCGCTCGGTGTCGGTCGACGTTCGGTGCGTCGCGTGCTCAGCCCTTGGTGCCGCCGGCGAGCATGCCGCGCACGAAGAACCGCTGCAGGCCGAGGAAGACGGCCAGCGGCACGGCCAGGGCGATGAACGCCCCCGCGGACAGCAGGTAGTAAGCGCTGCCGCGCGTCCCGGACAGCTCGGCGAGCCGCACGGTGATCGGGGAGATGGCCTGCTGGGAGCCGAACGTCAGACCCACGAGCAGGTCGTTCCACACCCAGAGGAACTGGAACACCCCGAAGGCCGCGATGGCCGGGGTCAGCAACGGCAGGAGGACCTGGAAGAAGACCCGTACGTGCCCGGCACCGTCCATGCGCGCGGCCTCGACGAGGGACGCGGGGATGTCCTTCATGAAGTTGTGCAGCAGGAAGATGGCCAGCGGCAGCCCGAACA
Organism: Quadrisphaera sp.; assembly: GCA_029258695.1. The sequence goes on along the minus strand of JARIBR010000209.1, from coordinate 401 downwards.
TCGCGTGGGAGAGCCACACCGGCCAGAAGGAACCGGCGATGCCCGTCTGGTTGTACAGCGTGAGCAACGGGATGAGCGTGACCTGGATCGGCACGATCTGCAGCGCGAACACCGCGACGAACAGGATGCCGCGACCGCGGAAGGGGATCCACGCGAACGCGTAGGCCGCCAGCAGCGCCAGGGTGATGGGGATGATCACCGCGGGGAGGGTGATGACGACGGAGTTCAGCACCGCGGTGGCGAAGCTCGACGACCCGCCGGTGAGGGCCTCCGTGTAGTTGTCGAACGTCAGTGCCGGCGAGAGGAAGGTCTCCCACCACCCGGAGCTGCGGATGTCGTTCGGGGTACGGAAGCTGGTGACGAGGAGCCCGAAGGTCGGCACCGTCCACAGCACCGAGATG
>JARIBR010000208.1 GCA_029258695.1 Quadrisphaera sp. | reverse complement strand
AGGTCGGCGGCGTGACGCTGGCCTGTGATGCCAGCGTGCCGGCTGCCGTGGCCGAGCTCTTCAACGAGATCGACCGCTTGGACGGCTCGCTCGACGTCGCCGTCTACAACCCGAGCCCGTGGCTCCGTGGCGCCATCACCGAGCTCGACCCGGTCGAGGTGCACCAGGTGCTCGACGTGACGGCGTTCGGGGCATTCCTCATGGCTCAGCGGGCTGCCGCGCGGATGCTGGACGCCGGCGGCGGGACGATGCTGTTCACCGGTGCCTCCTCCGGCATCACGGGTTACGCCGGCTCCGCCCCCTACGCGATGGGCAAGTTCGCGCTGCGCGGCCTGTGCCAGTCCTTGGCGCGCGAGCTCCATCCGCAGAACGTCCACGTCGGGCACGTCGTCATCGACGGCCGTATCGGCCAGGCGGGGCAGGACGAAGACCCGGCAGCTCCTGACGCGGCGGACGGCGCCATAGACCCGGACGAGATCGCCCGGACCTACCTCCACCTCATCGAGCAGCACCGGTCGTCCTGGAGCTGGGAAGTGGTGCTGCGACCGTGGACCAGGCAGTTCTAGCGCTGCGGCCCTCGACCGTCCGGCGCACGGGGTCGGTGGGCAGGTCCGGGCCTCAGCCCAGCCACGCCAGGAGCGACGTCCCGGCCAGCGCCACCACCGTCGCGGCTGTACCCACCAGCACGAGGACGCGCCTCCTCGCGGCGGACGCCACGTCGGCGGCGAGACGCTCGAACGCCGGCCGAGGATCGCTACCCCTGGACTCCGGACGGCGCTGCCACGTCCCAGGCTGCGCCGCCGCGCGAGCGACCTGGCGCACCTCGGCCGGCGACAGCACGACGGGGCGGCGCTGCAGCCAGCGCACCAGCCGCGCAGCGGACAGCACGGTCACCGCGTCGGGCTGCTGCTTCACCGTGAGACTCGACGCGCCGACCACCACGACGGCAGCGCGCACCGGCACCGGCCGGCCGAGCGCGGCGCTCAGGAGCCGCGCTGCCCGTTCGGCCTCGTGCTCGGCGTTGCGCACGTACGGCTGACGGTGCCCGGTGACCAGCACGCTGCGCCCGGCGACCCACACGCGCTGACCGGGGTGATGCTTCGTGTTGAGCGTCACGACCCCGCAGGGGCCGACGACGACGTGGTCGATGTCCGCGCCGCGGGTCCCCACCGGCACCGCGTGCAGGACTCGCCAGGCCTCGCCCTCTCGGCCGAGACGGGAGAGCAGCGCCCCCACGTGACGCTCACCGAGCGCTCCGCTGAACCACGGCGCGGCCTCGGTCGACAGCGGGGAGAGCCCGAGCAGGCGCCCCAGCGGTGAGCGAGGTCGCGCGCCCGCCTGGACGGCGAGGGCCTGGGTCATCACGGCGTGGCCGGCGACCCGGGCGGTGAGCAACGGTGCTGCGTCGAGGGGCGCGACGCCAGGCAGCGTCGACCCGGCATCCACCATCCGAAGGGAGGACGCCCCATCGGTCTCCGCCATCACCACCTCCCCCGTCGCTCAGGCATCGGGAGAGCGCTGGGCGAGCTGGAGCCGCGCGCGGGGGCAGACACCCAGTTGGGTGTGCCCGGGGCTACCCGGCAGCTGGACGAGATGCCGGGCGGGTGGACCCACGGCGGCGTGGCTCGTGCCCATGGCGGTCGGTGCCGAAATACGGTGATCAGCGCGGCGCACCGGCTCGTGGCCGCAGCGCTCTGAGCACGGGGGTGGGCATGGTCGTCGCGATGGTGGGCGCGGTGCGACTGGCGCGGAGCAACGGCCGGCGGCACGAGGAGCTCCTCGAGCGCCATCGCGCCGTCGAGGCGTCCCTGAGCGCCGAGGCCACGCTCACGGCCACGGCACGTACCTCGGCCTACGCGGCGCTGGTCGTCTTCACCGACGTGTTCTCCCGCGTGCGAGGCGCGGACCTCCGCGAGCTCGCCGAGACTGGTGGAGCGGTGCCGACGGGTGGTCCGCACGTCGCGCTGCCCAGCGCCCGGCCCGCAGCGGCAGCCGCGCTGCTCAGTTTGGCCGGTGGCGCCGCAGCGGGGTCGGCGGCAGGAGCGGTGACCTTCTCCGCGGTCGGCGCCCTGGCCACCGCCTCGACGGGCACGGCGATCTCCGGGCTCTCCGGGGCCGCGGCGTCCAGCGCGACGCTCGCGTGGCTGGGCGGAGGAAGCCTCGCGGCCGGTGGGGGCGGGGTGGCCGCCGGTACCGCGGTGCTCACCGCGGTGGTGGCGGCGCCGGTCGCCGCGTCCGTCGTGGTCGTGGGGCAGTGGCAGGGACGACGTTTGCGGAGGGCCCAGCGTGATGCCGCCGACCGGCTCACGGAGGGCGAGGACGAGCTGACCCGCGAGGAGGGAGCCGCAGCCGCTCGGGTCCGCGCCAGCGCGCAGGCCCGCGCGGTGCTCGACGGGCTGGAGGCGACGCTCCGCCGGCTGCTGCCGGCGTTCGAGCGAGCCGTCGAGACCAGCGAGGATCTCGGGACCTGGCCGGAGGACCAGCGGCGGCTCGCGGGGCGCCTCGTCGCGGTGGCCACGCACCTCGCCGAGGTCATGGCCTCCCGAGACGGCGCCAGAACCCAGACCGACACCGACACCGACACGGTCCACGGTGCGGAGGACACCGTCCCGACCGGCGCAGCCGGCACCGAAGCCGAGGTCACCAGGTGAGCGACGTGCACGGTGCGCTCCGGGTCGTGATCGACCACGTCACCCGCACGGCAGCCCAGCAGAGCGCCGAGGCGCTGCACACCCACGAGGTCGCCGTCCGCCTGGCGGCTCGCTACGCCGGCGTCACCACCGCGTACCGCGCTGGCCACCTCTTCGAGGTGATGCACGCCCACTCCTTCAACCATCACGCGCTCACCACGGGATCGGCGCTGCGCGCCGCGGTGACCGAGTGGATGCCCGGAGGCTCCCAGACCGCCGCCGCCGACCTGCTGGTCCTCGACGGCGCCGAGGTTGCAGCGCAGGTGCAGGCCAAGCTCTACGAGAGCGCGGTAGCCACCGTCTACGCGGTAGGGCATGAGCACTACGCGGGGATGGGCCGCCTCGTGGCGTCCGACCGCGTTGGCGACGTCGGCTCGTTGCTCGACGAACGCCTCGCCATGAACCCGCACAGCCCGCTGCTCGCCCGCTACCGGGACGCGGCCGCGCACCTGGGGGACCGGGTCGAGGTCGGGGGCGTACGCAGCCGCGCCGTCTCCCTCGAGCAGGCCCGTCGCGCTGCGGACGATCCGGCCGGCTGGGCCGCTCGTCAGGTGGCGGCGTCCGCGGCCCGGCAGGCCGGCTCAGCGGCCGTGACAAGCGCGGCGCTCGCGGCCGTGGTGGAGGCGGGGCGCGCGATGGCGACCGCGCGTGGCGACGACCGCGGCGTGGTGCAGGCGCTCCGTGCCTCCGGCGGCACCATCGCCGCGGCGGGTGCCCGCGCCGGGTCGAGCGCCGCCCTCGGTGAGGGGGTGCGGCTCGCGGCGATGGCGGGGCTCCTGCCGCGGGCGCTCGCCCTCGGGACGCTGCCGGTGACCATGGGGGCGTCCGTCGTCGAGGTGGCCGGGCACGGCGCCGCCCTCGCCGGTGGGCAGATCACGGTGACGGGGCTCGTCAGCGCCAGCGCCGCGACCATCGGCCGGTCCGGGGTGGTCTGGGCCTTCACCGTCGCCGGCCAGACGGCGGTGCCCGTCCCGGTGGTCGGCGGCCTCGCCGGCGCGCTCGCGGGCCAGGCCGTCGCCCAGGCCCTCGAACGCGCGGTCGAGCTCGCCCTCGTCGCGACGCGAGGTCCACACGCGCCGGAGGAGCATATGGTGACGGGCCTGAGCGATGTCGTGGCCGACGTGCCCGACGAGCCCGTGACCCACGAGGCGGGCCTCGGGCGCGACGACGTGCCGTCGCCCACAGGCGCTGCCGCCCACGCGCAGTGCTCGGACGAACCCAGGTCCGACAGCCTGAGCACTGACGTGCCGAGCACGGACGACCTGGACGAGCTGCTCCCGGACGACCTCGACCTGGCGCGGCTCCTCCTCGACGACGCCTTCACCCTCGTCCTCGACCCCAACCGCCGCTGAGCCGCACCAGTCCCTGGGCCGTCCTGCCGGGTCGTCCCCTGGCGGTGGTCAGCCCGTCGACGCGGCCGACCCCGTGTCCGAGGCTGACGAGTCCTCGGCGCCGTCCTGCGACGACAACGCGTTCGAGTCCAGCGCCGACCCCGTCGGCAGCGCGTCGAGTGGCTCGCGCATCTTCGGCGGCGCCGCCGACCACGCCTTGAGGTGCTGCAGGACGTCGCCGTAGAAGCCGTCGACGGCGGTGAGCACCGAGTCGATGAAGGCCCCGCGACCGCGACCGCGCTTGGTGCCGAGCGGCGTGGAGCGCGCGATCCGGAAAGACTTCAGCTCTCGCACCGGGTCCTCGACCAGGGACGCGGGGCGCTCACGGACGACCGCGAGCAGCTCCGCCGCCCCGGGACCCCGGCTGCGCGCGGCGCTCGCCTCGACGCGGACGTCGTCCGGCGCGTTCTTGAGCTGACGGACGAGCCAGTTGATTCGCGTCGTCGGGCGTCCCTCGCGGGGTGCGTCGACGTCGACGTGGCAGGTCACCTGGCCCGAGCGCAGGTCGGCGGTGACGTGCAGCGCCGCGACGGCGTCGGGGATGCGGATGCTGCCCTCGAGCAGGCTGCGCTGGACGAGCCCTTCGGCGAGGGCCTGGCGACGCAGCGAGGGGTCCAGCAGCTCGCGCCGGGTCAGGCCCACCGTCACCTCCGTGCCGAGGCGGCGTCCCAGCTGCAGGCTGGCGAAGCGCAGCAAGGCGTCGAAGCGTCCCGTCACCTCGGCGATGCCCTGGTCGCCGGGGCGCAGCGTCGAGGCCTGGACGGCGTCGCGCACGCGCACCCATGAGGCGCCCATGTCGTCGAGCTCCAGCGCTCCGGAGCGGGGGTGCTCGAGATAGCGGATGAGCTCGCCCAGGATCCACGCCTGGTCCGGGTCGGCGACGCCACGGTGCTCCTTCTGCATCACCGCCTCGCTGAGGACCTGCGTCCACGACCAGTGGTGCAGGGCCACCCTGCGCAGCAGCTTCTTGTCGACCGTGGTGGGGTGCTCGCCCGGAGCGGAGGGGATCTGGTTCGAGATGGTGATCAGGGCGTCGTAGCCGGCGTTCCTGGCGATCTCCAGGTAGGACTCCAGCTGCTCCGGCGCGAGGTCGTGGGTCCCGGTCTTGACCTCGACCAGCGCTGTCCACGAGCGCTGGCCGCGCGAGACGTGAAGGAGCCCGTCCGGGTAGAGGCGCCGGTCACCGAGCTGGAACGGGACCTCGATGTACGTCTTCAAAGCCCCGGCGGGCGCACCGAGCGGTTGGACGAGCGCGCGGCCGAACTCCTTCACCGAGCCCATGACGGCGAGCAGGGCTGACGTGGCGCGGCGCTCCTGCTCCTCGGAGCCGTTGATCCCCGACGTGGGGATGAGCCGCGCTTCGTTCCAGGTCTCCTCGGCCACGCCGCCTCCGTCGTCGTTCCAGTGTGTAGAGGTGACGGTAGGTGAGCACCGGGGTGCTGGCGGCGCTTCGGGCGACGTCGTGAGGGGTGTCGACTGAGCTGGAAGGGCAGCAGCCGCGTCACGCAGCGAGGCGACCATCTCCGGAGCCGTCCCGCCGCGCCAGGGCCACCATCGCCACCGCCGCGACGATCGTCCAGCCCAGTCCGGCGAGCAGCCACAGCGCGGGACCGTTCCCGATGGCGAGGGCCGGGTCGACCCGCTCCAGCAGCGCCGACGCCAGCAGGGTCACGTGCAGCCCGCCGTGGATGCCCACGGCGACCCACAGCGAGCGGGTGAGCAGCGACAGCGCGCCCGCCGCGAGCCCGAAGCCCAGCGGCATCGCCAGGTACGCGACCCGCTCGCCCCAGCCCTGCTGACCGCCGCTCGAGGCGAGGTGGAGGGCCGCAAACGACGCCCCCGAGACCAGGACCGCGGGAAGGGGGCGCATCCGCAGGGAGCCGAGGAGGTAGCCGCGGAAGATCAGCTCCTCGGGGATCGCCTGCAGCAGGAAGGCCTGCGAGAGCCCGACGAGGAGCACCTGCCACAGCGGGACGCCGGCGATCCCCGCGTCCATCGGACGGAGCGCCCCCGCCACGGTGAGCGGGGCCCCGGCGGCGACGACGACCACCGCGCTGAGCAGCACGCCGAGCCCCAGCAGCGGCAGGCCGGCGCGGTCGACGCGCCACCCGACGTCGCGCAGACGACGCCGGCCGTCGAGGCGTGCGAGCAGCGCGACCCCACCCACCGCGATCAGCAGGGTGAGGAGGTTCATGACCAGCAGCACGCCGACCGCCAATGCCTCGAGCAGCGGCGTGCCGGGTCGGTCGAGCCTCTCGAGGCCGGGGACGAGAAGGAGCGGGACGGAGGCGTAGATCGCGGCGAAGAGCAGAACCGGGCAGAGGAGGACCTGCACGAACCACGGCCAGCGGGACGCGGGGACCGTCGAGGTCACGGTAGGGGTCGTCATCTCACGCACCGCCGGTCACGCCCTGCGCGGCGTGCTCACGGCGCCTCAGCGCGACCATCGCCACCGCGGCGACGACCGTCCACGCGAGGCCGGTCAGCAGCCACAGCGCCGGGCCGTTGCCGATCGCCAGGGCGGGGAACACCGGTTCCAGCAGCGTGGTCGCCAGCACGGTGGCGTGGATGCCCCCGTGGATCCCGATCGCCACCCACCGCGACCCGGTGAGCAGCACCAGTGCCCCGGCGGCGAGACCGAAGCCGAGGGGGTCGGCCAGGTACACGACCCGCTCGCCCCAGCCCTGCTGCCCCCCGCTGGAGGCGAGGTGCAGGGCGGCGAAGACCACGCCGGAGACGAGGACCGCGAGGAGGGGACGCAGCCGCACCGACCGGAGCAGGTAGCCGCGGAAGATCAGCTCCTCGGGGATCGCCTGCAGCACGAAGCCCTGGGCCAGCCCGATGACCAGCACGCTCCACACCGGGCTCCCGGCGTCCACCGGGTCGCCGGGGCGCAGCAGCCCGGCCGCGGTCAGCGGGACGCCCGCGCCGACGAGGACCACCACGCTGAGCGCGACGCCGACCCCCAGGAGCGGCAGGCTCCGTCGGTCGACGCGCCAGCCCACGTCGCGCAGCCGTCGATGCCCGTCGAGGCGGGTCAGCAGCGCGACACCGCCCAGGGCGACCAGCAGGGTGACCAGGCACACGCCCACCACCACCAGGACGCTGAGCACCTCCATCGTCAGGCTGCCCGGATCGTCCAGCCGTGCCAGGCCCGGCACGAGGAGCACCACGAGCGGCGCAAAGGTGGCGACGATCATGACCACGACGCTGAGCAGCGCCTGGAGGCCCCAGGGCCATCGCGACCTTGGAGCGAGGTGCTGCGTGACGGGTGCGTGGACGTCGGCGGTGGCCATGCGACCAACCTCGGCCACGTGAGGCGGTCCGCGCATCGCCCCCGCGTCACGAGTGGTGGCGGCGAAGTCATGACCCGGGTCACGGGTCGTGGTGGGGCTGTGCACCCTGACGGTGGCTACCGTCTCGGGGATGACCGACGTGGCCGATCTCCACGAGGTGACGCGCCGCAAGGAGGGCCCCGGGACCGCGCCGGTCTCCGGGCGCGCCGCGGCGCTGCTCGACATCCTCATGGGTCTGTCCGTGCTCGCCGGCCTCCTGCAGGCAGCACAGATGGACGTCGACCCGAGGATCCCGGGCGTCTGGGCCGCCGGCTACCTCGTCCTGGTCCTCGTGATGCTGA
>JARIBR010000175.1 GCA_029258695.1 Quadrisphaera sp. | reverse complement strand
GTCCCTGGCTCTCGCGCCGCCGCTGGTCCTCACCCGGGACGACGCCCCTGGCAGGCTCGGGAGTGGCGTGCCCCGCGAGCGGGTGGCCCGCGCGAGCGAGGTCGTGCGCGGCGCCCTGGCCGCGCACGTGCGCGAGAGCGCTCCCGTGCGGCGAGCCTCGGGGCCACCGGGGCCACCGGGGCCACCGGGGCCACCGGGGCCCGCACCCGTGCCGGCGACCGCGCCCGGCCCGCTGACCCACCGACCCCTGACGCACCCGGAGACCTCATGAGCACCCCCGACCCCCGCGAGAACCCCGACGTGGGCCCCGGAGTGGGCCCCGACGCGCGCCCCGACCCGGTCCCGGCGCTGCTCGCAGGCCTGGAGGGCTACGACCTCGCCGACGAGGACCTCGCCGTCCTCACCCCGAGCGGGGGGGACGGCGGGGCGCCCGCCGTCGCCGCGCCGGACCCGGTCGTCGCGGTGGTCGGGCGCCCCAACGTCGGCAAGTCGACGCTGGTCAACCGCATCCTCGGGCGCCGCGAGGCGGTCGTCCAGGACGTGCCGGGCGTCACCCGCGACCGGGTGTCCTACCCGGCGGAGTGGGCGGGTCGTTCCTTCACCCTCGTGGACACCGGCGGGTGGGAGACCGACGTGCGCGGCCTGGCGGCCCGCGTGGCCGAGCAGGCCGAGCGCGCGGCGCAGCTCGCGGACGTCGTCGTGCTCGCCGTCGACGCCACCGTGGGGGCCACGTCGACCGACGAGGCGGTCGTGCGGCTGCTGCGCCGCGCGGGCACCCCCGTGGTGCTGGCGGCGAACAAGGTCGACGACACCCGCGGTGAGGCCGATGCGACCGCGCTGTGGAACCTGGGTGTGGGGGAGCCGTACCCCGTCTCGGCCCTGCACGGACGCGGGTCGGGTGACCTGCTCGACGCCATCGTCGCGGCCCTGCCCGAGCCGGGGGCCCCCACCCCGGGGCCCGGTGGTGGTGGACCCCACCGCGTCGCGCTGGTCGGGCGCCCCAACGTGGGGAAGTCCTCGCTGCTCAACGCTCTCGCCGGCACCGAGCGGGTGGTCGTCGACGCGACCGCGGGCACCACCCGCGACCCCGTCGACGAGCTCGTCGAGCTCGGTGGGCGCCCGTGGGTGTTCGTCGACACCGCCGGCATCCGCCGGCGCGTGCACCAGACCCGCGGCGCCGACTTCTACGCCTCGCTGCGCACCCAGGCCGCCATCGAGCGCGCCGAGGTCGCCGTGGTCCTCCTGGAGGCCAGCGAGCCGCTCACCGAGCAGGACACCCGCGTCATCAGCGCCACCCTCGAGGCCGGTCGGGCCCTGGTGCTGGCCTACAACAAGTGGGACCTGCTCGACGAGGACCGCCGCGACACCCTCGCCCGCGAGATCGAGACCGACCTCGCCCACGTCGCGTGGGCTCCGCGCGTGAACATCTCGGCCCGCACCGGTCGCCACGTCGACCGGCTGGCCGCGGCGCTGGAGACGTCGCTGGCCTCGTGGACCGCGCGCGTGCCCACCGGTGAGCTCAACGCCTTCCTCGGCCAGGTCGTCGCCGCCACCCCCCACCCGGTGCGCGGGGGCAAGCAGCCGCGGATCCTCTTCGCCACGCAGGCGTCGGTGGCCCCGCCGACCTTCGTGCTGTTCACGTCCGGCTTCCTCGAGGCCGGGTACCGGCGCTTCCTCGAGCGGCGCCTGCGCGAGGAGTTCGGCTTCGAGGGCACCCCGATCTCCCTGTCGGTGCGGGTGCGCGAGAAGCGTCGCCCGGGCCGCCGCCGGTGACGCCCACCGGCATGTAGGCTGGCCGCGCCCGCACAGGGCCGGGACGTGGCGCAGCTTGGTAGCGCACTTGACTGGGGGTCAAGGGGTCGTGGGTTCGAATCCCGCCGTCCCGACGCAGGGGTCGTCCACCTCGTCGACGCCGACGTCGAGACGTCGGCAGCACCACGGGCCGCGGCGGCCCTGCGCAGGACGTCGCGGACCACGTCGCGGACCACGTCGTGACGTCGACGTGACGGTGAGGGATCGACCACGACGGCGGTCCACGGGCCACGAGACCTCGGGAGGCCGCCCGGTGGACCATCGCGACACCACGACCCCAGCGGTCCACGGGACCCACCGTCGCCACGACGCCCCGGGGTCCCCGTGAACGCACCCGTCCGCGAGCGCCCGGTGGACACCTCGATGAGCCTGCTCCGGGAGGTCGCCGACCAGGCCATGGAACCGGGGTACGCCGTCGCCGCCGCGAGCCGCCGGACCGCCGTCACCAGCGGCCGGGACCGCCCCGCGCGCTCACCGGCGTCCGCCGCGACGCTGGCCGTGGTCGCCCTGGTCCTGGGGCTGAGCGCCTCCGTCGCCGTCGCGGCCCTGCGCGCCCCCGCGCCCCCGGAGGCCCGCGAGGCCCTGCTCGCAGAGATCGACGAGCGCCGCGCGGCGATCGCGAGCGCCGAGCCCCGCGTCGAGGAGCTGCGCGCCGACGTCGACGCGCGCAGCACCGCGACGCTGTCCGAGGACGGCGACGGTCCCGGCGAGGCGGAGCGGACCAGCGTCGTGCTCTCGGCCACCACGCCGGTGCGCGGACCCGGTCTGCGCCTGGTGCTGGACGACGCGCCGGGCTCACGGACGGACGCACCGGGGGGTGACCCCCGCGACGCCGTGGCCGCCGACCAGGGCCGTGTGCTGGACCGGGACCTCCACGTGGTGACCAACGGCCTCTTCGCCGCCGGCGCCGAGGCGATCAGCGTCAGCGGCCACCGGCTGACGTCCCTGTCCTCGATCCGCGTCGCCGGTCAGGCGATCCTCGTGGACTACCAACCGCTCACGCCCCCCTACGTCGTCGAGGCCGTCGGTGACCCCGAGGTGATGGCCCAGACCTTCGCCGGGTCCGCCGCGGGTGCGTACCTCGCGGCGCTGCAGGAGGCCTACGACGTGGAGGTCACCTCCACCGCCCACCGCCGGCTGCACCTGCCCGCCGGCAGCGTCGAGATGCTGCGCCACGCCACCGCCTCACCCACCGACCG
>JARIBR010000169.1 GCA_029258695.1 Quadrisphaera sp. | reverse complement strand
GCACCGAGGTCTACGAGGGCATGGTGGTGGGGGAGAACTCCCGCGCGGACGACATGGACGTGAACATCACCAAGGAGAAGAAGATGACCAACGTCCGCTCCAACGCGGACGAGCTGGAGCGCCTGGTCCCCGCCCGCAAGCTCTCCCTCGAGCAGTCCCTGGAGTTCTGCCGCGAGGACGAGTGCGTCGAGGTCACCCAGACCGCGGTGCGCATCCGCAAGGTCGTCCTGGACCAGACCTCTCGGGCGAAGGTGGCGCGCGGGCGCAAGTAGGCGTCCCCCCCGGGGTCGGTACCGTCGCGGGCATGACGGTCACGCCCGAGCCACCGCCCGACGCCGCCCCGCCCACCGACCAGGCCACCGAGCGTGCGCCGGGCGACGGCGGTGCCCTGGCGCAGGCCGAGCAGATCATCGACGACGTCGCCGAGCGCGCCTTCGACCCCGAGGACCTCGCGGCCATGGACGCCCTGGACCAGCCGCGTCGTCTGCTGCTCGTCCACGCGCACCCCGACGACGAGACCCTGACCAACGGCGCCACGATGGCCCGCTACGCGCTCGCCGGCGCGGGCGTCACCCTCGTCACCTGCACCCGCGGGGAGCGCGGGGAGGTCGTCGACGAGAGCGTCGGCATCAGCGAGGGCGAGCACCAGGCGCTCGCGGACCACCGCGTCATGGAGCTCGCGGCAGCCATGGAGGCGCTCGGGGTGAGCGACCACCGCTTCCTCGACGACGCGGCGCTGCCCGGCGAGTCGCGCGGTGACACGGACGCGGTGCGCTACCAGGACTCCGGGATGGCGTGGGCCTCCGAGGGCGGCACCCGCGCGCAGCCGGCCCCGGACACCCCTCCCGAGGCGTTCGCCCTCGCCGAGATGTCCGACGCCGCGGCGCGGCTGGCCGGGATCATCCGTGAGGTGCGCCCGCAGGTCGTCGTGACCTACGAGCCGGACGGGGGCTACGGCCACCCCGACCACGTGCGCGCCGCCGCCGTCACCGCCGCGGCGATCGACCTGGCCGGTGACGCCGACGCCACCGGGGTGCTCGGCACGGAGCCGTGGCAGGTCGCCGCGCTCTTCGAGTCCGTCATCCCCGCGTCCAGCCTCGAGGCCGGCCTCTTCGAGGGGGAGCCGCCGTCGATGGTGGTCCCCGACGAGGAGGTGGACGTGGTGGTCGACGCTCCCGAGCAGCTGGGCGCGAAGGTGGCGGCGCTGCGGGCCCACCGCAGCCAGGTGCGGCTGCGCGAGGTCGACGGCGAGTGGCGCTTCAACGTCGCAGCCGACCGCTGGGAGCCGATCTCCACCTCGGAGGCCTACCGGCGCTCGCCGCGCTCCCGCAGCCGGCAGCGGGCTCCCGGGTCGGCTCGCAGCAGCGACCTGTTCGAGGGGCTGGCCTGAGCGGGTGCATCGCTGCTCCCGCGGCCTGGTGACGCCGTCGGCCGGTGACGCCGTGACCAAAGGACGTCGTCGGTAGGTGACGCGTCATCACGTCGCGTCGGGCAGCGTCCAGAACCGGTAGCGGGAGTGGTCCGCGAAGCCGGCGGAGCGCCAGGCGGCGCGGGCCCCGCGGTTGTCGGCCTCGACCTGCACGAAGACGGCGTCGGCGCCCTCGCCCAGCTCGTCCTCGAGACCGGCGAGCAGGGCGCCGGCCAGGCCGCGGCGCCGGTGGGCAGCGTCCACGCTCACGCACGTGATCCCGAGCCAGCGCTCGGCCAGCGCGCCGCGTGCGACCCCGACGACGCCCTGCTCGTGGCCCTCGGCGTGGACGCTGGCGTAGGCGAGCGCCACGCCGTCGCGCTCCGGCGGGAGGTCCGCGAGCGTGAGGGGGGCGCCATGGTGGTCGCTCGCGGCGAGCCATGCCCGGTCCGGGGACGGCCGGACCGCCACCGCCGAGGACGGCGATGTCGGCGACGACACCGCGCAGGACATCGGCGGCGCCGTGGGGAGTGGCCCCGACGACGTGCCGGACGATGCGGCGGGCCCGGCGGGAGACGCCCGAGCCGGGCGCAGGGCGAGCACCGTCCACGGTCGCGGCTCCCAGCCCGAGGCGGCCAGGAGCGTCTCGAGCCGGGCTGGTCCGTCGTGGGGGTCGGCGCCGGGGTGGGTGTCGTGGTCGGATGGGGCATCGGCGTCGGTGCGGCCTGCCGGGCCGGGCCGCCGCCCCGGCAGCGGGGACGAGACCTGCACCGCGGGGAGGAGGCCGGTGCTGCGGTAGTGGTGGGTCACGGCCTCCAGGGCGTCGGGCAGCGGCATCCCCGGGTCCCCGACCGCGAGCGCGGATCGCCCGCGCATCATCCGCGCGGGGCCCGAGCGCAGCAGCCAGCCGCCGAGGGGCTCCACGTGGCGCCCAGGCCAGCCGAGGGCGCTGCGGGCGGCTGCCACGTCGACGGGCGTGGCGAGCAGGCCTGCGGCGCCCTCACCGTCGTCGCCCGTGACGCGGTCATCGGTGCTCGCCGTGCCGCCGACGCGGCGCTGACCGACGACGCCGCCGGCGACGCGGTGGGTCACGCTGCTGGTGACGACGCGGCTGGCGACGACGTCCGCCAGGGGGACGCGCACGTCCGGTCCTGTGGCGGGGCGCACGGTCAGCACGGTGTCGTCGAGGGCGACCAGCGCCCCGATCACGTCGGTGGCCCGGCCGTCGGCGAGACGGTGGCGCACCACGACGCGGGCACCCAGGTCGCCTTGCTGCAGCCGCACCGGTCCATCTCACCAGCCGTCCGGGACCAGGGCGGCAGCGGTCGCCGATCTCCTCGGGTGGCGGCGTCCTGGCGCTGCGTCATGGTCGAGCGGGGAGCGGGTGCGGGGTGGCGGCGTCGAGCGGGGAGCTGGTGTCGGCTCTGAGGGCCGAGCGGGGAGCTGGTGTCGGCGCCGGAGGCCGAGGGGGGAGTGGGTGCGGCAACGCCCGGCGTGTCGCACACCTGAGGTCCCCGCTCGACGCACGGCCCGCGGGCGGCACCGCTCCGCCCCGCGGGTGGCACCGCTCCGGCCCGCGGGTGGCACCGCTCCGACCCGCAGCACGGCGAAGCCCCGGCCGTGCCTGACCCGGTGATCTCGGGCGACGCGCTCGCCGACACGGGACATCACGGATGGTCACACTTGGTGGCTCTGTGCACCGTAGTCTCGCCGGAGGCTGCTGGCACGACCGGCGGTGACCGGTGCGGTCCAGCAGGCATGCCGGCGCGGCAGCGCGGCGGGCCGGAGGTCCAGGGCGAGCCCCGTCGGGGTGGGTGACGAGCGGAGCAGTGGTGGAGCGAGCAGGACTCTCACGGGTGATCGCGGTGATCAACGTCAAGGGCGGGGTGGGCAAGACCACGGTGGTCGCCAACCTCGGTGGCCTGCTGGCGGCGAGCGGCTACCGCGTGCTCCTCGTCGACCTCGACCCCCAGGGCAACCTCGGTGAGGAGCTCGGGTACACCGGCGCCCCCACCGACGACGCGGGAGCCGCCCTCGCCGCGTCGCTGACCACGGGCGCGCCGATGACGCCGGTGGCCGACGTCCGACCCGGCCTCGACGTGGTGCCCGGGGGGCCTGAGCTCGACGCCGCGGCGGCCCACCTGGTGCTCGCGGCGCAGGACGACCCGATGGCGGCCAAGCGGTCCCTGACGGCGCTGCTGCTGGACGTCGCGCCCGACTACGACGTGGTGCTGCTCGACTGCCCGCCCGGCCAGGAACCCCTCCAGCAGGCGGCCCTGGCCGCGGCGCGGTGGGCGCTGATCCCCGTCAAGACCGACGCGTCCTCACGGAAGGGGCTGCGTGACGTCGCGCGCCGGCTCGACACCGTCATCGACCTCAACCCCGACCTGGACCTCCTCGGGGTGCTGCTCTTCGGGGTCAACCGCGGCGCCCACCGCGTCCTCGAGGCCGCCCGGGCGGGGGTGGCGGAGGACCTGGGCGACGTCGCACCGGTCCTCGACGCGACGATCCGCCACGTCGAGGCCGCGGCGCAGGAGGCGCGGGACCGCGGGATGCTCGTGCACGAGCTGGAGGAGGCCGTCATGGCCGCACCTGCGTGGTGGCAGATCCGGCGCGGCGCCTCGGCGGGCGATGCTCCACGGTCGCGGTCGGTCACCGGTCTGGCGGAGGACTTCCAACGGCTCGGTGCGGAGATCATCGAGCGCATCGGTGCGGCCGAGAGTGCAGAGAGCGACGGTGACGTTACGGTGGGCGGCGCCTCGAACGAGGACAGCGAGGCCGACGGCGGGCCACGGGCCGGCCGGACGCCTCGCCCCGACGTGCTGGCTGGAGCGTGACACGAGTGGCAGAGATCGACCTCACCTCCGTGGAGCGTCGCCAGGAGGCGGGCGACGAGCCGGACCAGGGTGCACCCCCCTCGCGGGCTGCGGGCTCTGCTCCGGTGGGCGCCTCCGGCGCTGCACGCGGGGAGCCCGCTGGCGGATCGCGACGATCCCTCACCGGGCTCGCCCCGCGGCGGTCCTCCTCCGTCGCGCGGCTGCGCCGTGACGCGCGCGAGGCTGCGCCGCCGGACCAGGAGCGGGAGCAGCGGCCAGGACCGGACCCGCGGTCGGACCGGGGGCGAGCGCCGGCGCCGCCGCAGGGGCGCACCCCGGGGTCACCGCAAGGTCAGCCTCCGGGCCGCTCCGGTGACGCCCGGCCCGGGTCCCCTCCGCAGCCCGGGTCCCCTCCGCAGCCCGGGTCCCCCGGGTACCGACCTTCGGCGCCCGGCCCGGCGGCCCGGACCCGCCCCGCGGCGCCGGGCGCAGCGGTGGCGCGCCCTGCGCAGCGTCAGGCTCCCGCCGGTCAGGTCCGACGCCCGCCCGCGGCCCACCACCCCGGTGCGCGGGGGGCGCCCGGCGCACCGTCGGGTCGTCCCCCTGTCGGGCAGCCCGGCGCCCAGCGCACCGGTCAGGTCCAGACCGGCGCGGTCCGACCGGCGCCGCACCCGGCTGGCGTGGGCGACCCGACCTCGACCATGGCGCCGGCGGCCCGCGCCGCGCTGGCCCAGGCCGCAGCGGCCCGCGCTGCCATGGCTGCGTCGGCCGCCGTCCCGGAGCCCACGGCGATCGACGACGCCCTCCCCAGATACCTCCAGCTCGTGCGCAAGGAGGCGCGGGTGCGCTCGGACCAGGCGGAGTGGATGGCCCAGGAGGTCCGCCGCATCAACTCCTCGCGCCGCCGGCGGGACGGCGTCGTGGGGGAGCGCATCACCGACAACACCCTCATCCGGGTGGCCCTGGACCTGCTCCGCGCCCATGCTGGAGCCCTGGAGGGCACCACCGAGGACGAGCTCACCGGCTCGGTCGTCGGTCCGACCCGCTCGGCGCTCGACGGGGACCACCCCGGATACTGAGCGGAAGAACCACCCGCTACCGGCAAGGAGCCCCCCCGTGACGTACGTGATCGCCGAGCCCTGCGTGGACCTCAAGGACCGCGCCTGCGTCGACGAGTGCCCGGTCGACTGCATCTACGAGGGCGACCGGGCGCTGTACATCCACCCCGACGGGTGCGTGGACTGCGGTGCCTGCGAGCCCGTCTGCCCCGTCGAGGCGATCTATTACGAGGACGACGTGCCGCCGCAGTGGTCGGGGTACACCACCGACAACGCCGTCTTCTTCGACGACGTCGGCTCGCCCGGCGGCGCCGCCAAGATGGGGGTGATCAGCAAGGACGCACCCCTCGTGGCCTCGCTGCCCCCGCAGTCGCACGACGAGTGAGCACCTGGGGGCGGCCCGACCTCCCCGATTTCCCCTGGGACGCGCTGTCCGCCCACGGCGCCACGGCCAGGGCGCACCGCGGGGGCATCGTCGACCTGTCCGTCGGCACACCGGTCGACCCCACGCCCGAGGTCGTCCAGGACGCGCTGCGCGCTGCGACTGACGCGCCCGGCTACCCGCCGACGGTGGGTACCCCGGCGGTGCGCGATGCCATCGCCGGCTGGTTCGCCCGACGGCGCGCCGTCGTGGGCCTGGGACCGGACGCCTGCGTCCCGACGATCGGCTCCAAGGAGGTCGTCGCCTGGCTGCCCACGTTCCTGGGCCTGGGGCGCGACGACGTCGTGGCCCTCCCGCCGGTCGCCTACCCCACCTACGACGTCGGTGCGCGCCTCGCCGGGGCGGTGCCCGTGGCGCTCGACCCGGACGACCTCCCCGAGTCCGGGCACCTGGACGGCCGCCGGGTGGCGATGGTGTGGGTCAACTCACCCTCGAACCCCACGGGCGAGGTCATGGGCGTGGCCGCGCTGGCCCACGTCGTGGCGTGGGCGCGTCGCACCGGCGCGGTCGTGGCCAGCGACGAGTGCTACTGCGAGCTCGGGTGGGAGGCCACCGACGTCCCCTCCGTCCTCGACCCGAGGGTGTGCGGGGACAGCCACGACAACCTGCTCGTCGTGCAGTCGTTGTCGAAGCAGAGCTCGCTCGCCGGCTACCGCGCGGGCCTGCTCGCCGGTGACCGCGCGCTCGTGGACGCGGTGGTGGCGGTGCGCAAGCAGGCCGGGATGCTCGTGCCCGCCCCGGTGCAGGCCGCGATGGTCGCCGCGCTGGGCGACGACGAGCACGTCCGCGTCGTCCGCGAGCGCTACGCGGCGCGCCGGGCGGCGCTGCTGCCGGCGCTGGCGGCCCGCGGGCTCGAGGTCCCGGCCTCCCCGGCAGGGCTCTACCTGTGGGCCACCCGGGGCCGTGAGGGGTGGCAGGACGTCGCCGAGCTCGCCGGCGACGGCATCCTCGTCGCGCCCGGCTCCTTCTACGGCCCGGCCGGGGCGCAGCACGTGAGGGTGGCCCTGACCGCGACCGACGAGCGCGTCGCCGCAGCGGTGGAGCGCCTGTCCGTGTGACGCCCGTGGCCGGTGGGACAGCAGAGCACCAGTGGTCCGACCGTCGAGGGCGGATGATCCACCCGTGGACGCCGAGCGACCCCTCAGGGCCTTAGGCTCCCCGGGTCCGGTGCTGCGCCTCGACGCCAGCACCCCGTGCCCCGCCCGGTTGGAGTCCGCCCATGGCTGATCAGAAGTTCGCGCTCGAGCACCCCGACGGCGTCCTGGACCTGCCCGTCGTCCCGGCCACCGAGGGCCAGGACGGCCTGGAGATCTCCTCGCTGCTGAAGACCACGAACAAGGTCACCCTGGACGTCGGGTTCGTCAACACCGCGTCCTGCGCCTCGGACATCACCTACATCGACGGCGACGCGGGGATCCTGCGCTACCGCGGCTACCCCATCGACCAGCTGGCGACGTCCTCGTCGTTCCTCGAGGTGAGCCACCTGCTCATCCACGGGGAGCTGCCCACCGCGGCGGAGCTCGACGCGTTCACCACCCGCGTCGGGCGCCACACCATGCTCCACGAGGACCTCACGCGCTTCTTCGACGGCTTCCCCCGCGACGCGCACCCCATGGCCGTGCTCTCCTCCGCGGTCTCGGCGCTGTCGACCTTCTACCAGGACTCGCTCAACCCCAAGGACGCCGAGCAGGTCGAGGTCTCCACGTTCCGCCTGCTCGCGAAGCTCCCCACCATCGCGGCCTACGCCCACAAGAAGAGCATCGGCCAGCCCTTCCTCTACCCCGACAACTCGAAGGGTCTCGTCGAGAACTTCCTCCGGCTCACCTTCGGGTTCCCCGCCGAGCCGTACGACGTCGACCCGGAGATGGTCGCGGCGCTGGACCAGCTGCTGATCCTGCACGCCGACCACGAGCAGAACTGCTCCACCTCGACGGTGCGCATGGTGGGGTCCTCCGGGGCCAACCTCTTCGCCTCGATCTCCGCGGGCATCCACGCCCTCTCCGGCCCGGCCCACGGCGGGGCCAACTCCGCGGTGCTCGAGATGCTCGAGTCGATCCAGCGCGGCGACGACGACGCGGACTCCTTCATGCGCAAGGTCAAGGACAAGGAGGACGGCGTCCGGCTCATGGGCTTCGGCCACCGCGTCTACAAGAACTACGACCCGCGCGCCGCCATCGTCAAGACCACCGCCGACCGCATGCTCGAGAAGTCCGGGCCCTCCGAGCTCCTCGACATCGCCAAGCGCCTGGAGCAGATCGCGCTCGCCGACGACTACTTCGTGGAGCGCAAGCTCTACCCGAACGTCGACTTCTACACCGGGCTGATCTACCAGGCGATGGGCTTCCCCACGAAGATGTTCACGGTGCTCTTCGCCCTGGGCCGCCTGCCCGGCTGGATCGCGCAGTGGCGCGAGATGGTCGACGACCCGGCGACGAAGATCAACCGCCCGCGGCAGGTGTACACCGGCTCGCCGGAGCGCGCCTGGGTCCCGCTCGACCAGCGCTGAGCCTCAGCCGGCGACGCGCACGGCCACGGTCCCGGCAGCGGGCTCGGCCAGCGCGGCGCCGGCCTCGCGGGCCTGCGCGGTGGGCGCCCAGCCGTCGTCCGGGCGGGAGCGACGCCACGTGAGCCCGTCGGTGGCCACCTCGACGACCGCCAGGTCGTCGGCGTGCGCCACGGCCCACGCCGCGTTCGCCCACGCCTCGCGCACCGCGTCGGGTCCTTCGCCGGCCGCGCCCATGACGAGCACCCGACCGTCGGTGCCCGCGCCGTCCCCGCCGTCCTCGCCGGCGGGTCCGGTGGCCACGGAGACGTCGGGGAGCTCGACGAGGGCGCGGGCGCGGACCACCTCGGCGCGCGGCCACAGCCCGTCGGGGCCCGGCAGCTGACGCTCGACCTGCGCCGGGCCCGGGTCACGGAGGCGGCAGGTCAGGGACGCGGGGGAGAAGCCGGTCAGCGCCGAGGCCCACGCACGGCCCTCGGGCTCGTGGTCGGCGTAGGCCCGCGGGAACCCCGAGCGCTGGACCTCCTGCGCCGCCTCGGTGACGGGGAGGTCCTCGTAGCCCTCCACGGTCACGAGCCGGTCGTAGAAGGTGTTCGTGGCGTACACCGGGTCGAGCACCTGCTCCTGCGAGCCCCAGCCCTGCGAGGGGCGCTGCTGGAAGAGCCCGAGGGAGTCACGGTCGCCGTAGGCGATGCTGCGCAGCTTCGACTCCTGCACGGCCGTGGCCAGCGCGATGGTCACCGCTCGCGGCGGCAGCCCGCGCGTGCGTGCCAGGGCAGCGATGAGCGCCGCGTTGGCGGACTGGTCGGGGGCGAAGGAGTGCTCGGAGCCGTCGGACGTCACCACGCAGCGCTCGGTGGCGACCATCGTGGGCGGCTCGAGCACCCGCCACGCCAGCACCGCTCCGCCCACGAGCATCGCGACCACGACCACGACGCCGGTCAGGCGCAGCAGGGACCGGCCCACCGACGACGCGACCCCGCGCCGCCCGCGCGTCGGCGTGCTCAGTTGGCGTGCAGGGCCGCGTTGAGGCTGAAGCGCTGGCCGCCGACGTCACGGGCCAGGGCCTGCACCGCACCCGTGGTCGAGTGGCGGCGGAAGAGCAGGCCGGAGGCCCCGGAGAGGTCCACGGCCTTGACCACCCGGGGCTCGTCGCCGGGGTGCTCGCCCTCCACGCTGACGCGGGTCCCCGCGGTGAGGTAGAGGCCGGCCTCGACGACGCAGTCGTCCCCCAGGCTGATGCCCAGCCCGGCGTTGGCCCCGAGCAGGCACCGCTCCCCGATCCGGATCTTCTGCGTCCCCCCGCCGGAGAGCGTGCCCATGATCGAGGCGCCGCCGCCGATGTCCGAGCCCGCACCCACCACGACGCCCGCGGAGATCCGCCCCTCGACCATCGCGCTGCCCAGCGTGCCCGCCCCGAAGTTGACGAACCCCTCGTGCATCACCGTGGTTCCCTCCGCCAGGTGCGCCCCGAGCCGGACGCGGTCGGCGTCGGCGATGCGCACGCCGCTCGGCACCACGTAGTCGACCATCCGCGGGAACTTGTCCACCCCGAGGACCTGGAGCGCGCCGTGCGCGGCGACCAGGCGCAGCCGCACGGCCTCGAAGCCCTCCACCGCGCACGGACCCGCGGAGGTCCACACCACGGTGGTCAGGTGGCCGAAGATGCCGTCGAGGTCGACCTCGCCCGGGGCGACGAGCCGGTGGGAGAGCAGGTGCAGGCGCAGCCACGCGTCGGCGGGGCTGGTCGGCGCCTCGTCCAGGTCCACCTGGGTGGTGACGAGCCTCGTCGTGGTCTCGCGGGCGCTGTCGGTCCGGGCGAGCGGCGAGAGGTCTGCCGGCACGCCGTTGATGCCGGTCGCCGACGCCGGCACCTCGCCCAGCGCGGGCGAGGGATAGCGCACGTCCAGCACGGATCCGTCGGCGGCGGTGGTGGCGAGGCCGTGGGCCCAGGCGTGACGGGTCATGGTCGCCACCCTAGGGTCCACAGCCATGCAGCCAGCGGAGGAACCCAGCCAGCCCGAGCCGGCAGCGCCGGGGGGCCGTCCGGTGCCTGCGCTGGACCTGCGCGGGGACGTCGTCGACCTCACCGCCGCGCTGGTCGACGCCGCGTCGGTCAGCGGTGACGAGGAGGCGCTGGCCGACGCCGTGGAATCAGCCCTGCGCGCCCTGCCGCACCTGCGGGTCGACCGTGACGGCGACGCGGTGGTCGCCCGCACCACCGGCGGCGCGGCCGGGCGGGTGCTGCTCGCCGGGCACCTCGACACGGTGCCGATCGCCGACAACGTGCCCTCGCGCCGGGAGGTCCGCGGCGGGCAGGAGTGGTTGGTCGGGCGCGGGACGGTGGACATGAAGGGCGGGGTCGCCACCCAGCTCGCCCTCGCCGCGGCGATCAGCGACCACCTCGGCTCCGGCGCGGTGCTCGCCCGGGAGGTCACCGTGGTCCTCTACGACCACGAGGAGGTCTCCTCGGACCTCAACGGCCTGGGACGGCTGGCGCAGCACCACCCGCAGTGGCTGGAGTGCGACGCCGCGGTGCTCGGCGAACCGACGTCGGCCGCCGTCGAGGGCGGGTGCCAGGGGACGCTGCGGGCCGAGGTCACGCTGACCGGCCGCGCCGCCCACTCGGCGAGGGCCTGGCGCGGCGTCAACGCCGACCACGCCGCCGCCGACGTGCTCGACCGCCTCGTCGCCCACGAACCGCGGGTCGTGGACGTCGACGGGCTCACCTACCGCGCGGGCCTCCAGGCGGTCGGGATCACCGGTGGGCACGCCGGCAACGTGGTCCCGGACCGCTGCACCGTCACCGTGAACCACCGGTTCGCCCCCGACCGCGACGTCGCCGCCGCCACCGCCCACGTCCGCGAGGTCCTGGCCGGTCACGACGTGGTGGTCACCGACGCCGCCGGCGGCGCCCGGCCCGGCCTCGACCGCCCCGAGGTGGCCTCGCTGGTGGCCGCGTCCGGCCGGGAGCCGACGGCGAAGCTGGGGTGGACCGACGTGGCGCGCTTCGCCGCCGCGGGCGTCCCGGCGGTCAACTACGGCCCCGGTGACCCCCTGGCCGCCCACACCGACGACGAGGCGTGCGCCGCCGCCGAGATCCGCGAGTGCGCCGAGGTGCTGCTCGCCTGGGTGCTCGGCGATGGACAGCCGGGCTCGACCCGGGGATGATCGCGAGATGTCGGCGATCCCGTCACCGCGCTCCTCGCGGGTGCTGCGCGTACGGGACCGCCCGGGGCGCGCCGTGCGCGTCACCGCCCACCCTGAGCTCGGCCGCGTGGTCGTCAGCACCTGGCAGGGCGAGCGCTGCGTCTCGACGGTGAGGTTCACCCCGCAGGACGTCCCGGAGCTCATCGCGGCGCTGGCGAGCGCCGCGATCGACGCCGATCCTTGCGGCGCCGCCCACGGCACGGGCGACGCCGCAGCGTCCTGAGGCGCTCCGCGGCTGGCCGGAGCCACGGGCCGTCACCGGCGTCGCCCGATCGGCACCTGATCCCGCGTCCTCAGTCGGGGGCTGGCACTGTAGGGGTCATGGCGGCGATCGCGGTGTTCTGCTCCGCCTCCCAGCGCATCGACCCCGTCCACGTCCAGCTGGCGGCCCGGGTCGGCACGCTGATCGCCGCGCGGGGCCACTCGCTCGTCTCCGGCGCGGGGACGCTGTCGATGATGGGTGCCGTCGCCTCCGCCACCCGCGACGGCGGGGGACGGACCTACGGGGTGATCCCCCGCGCCCTCATGGAGGTCGAGGTGGGGGACCGGGGCTCCGACGAGCTGGTCATCACCGACGACATGCGCGAGCGCAAGGGGCTCATGGACGCCGCGGCGGACGCGTTCCTCGTCCTGCCCGGCGGTCTCGGCACGCTGGAGGAGCTGCTCGAGGTGTGGTCCTCGGCGGCGCTGGCCATGCACGAGAAGCCGATCGTGGTCTGCGACCCCACCGGCGTGCTCGCCGGTCTCCACGACCTCGTCGAGCACCTCGTGGGTGCCGGCTTCGTCTCCCGCGAGGCGGCGGGCCTGACGCGCTGGGTGGACGAGCCGCTCGCCGCCCTCGAGGTGCTGGAGGCCTCCCTCGTGCAGCCGCCGGCCCCGCCGGACCCGGCGCCGGAGGCGGCGCTGGAGCCCGGCGCGGTGGGCCCGGCGTGAGCGTGCTCCTCGTCCTGCTCGCCGTGGTGGTGCTCGGGCTGGTGGTCGCCGTGGCGGCGGGCGTCGTCGGCGGGGGTCTCGCCCCGGCGCGGCGGGAGCGACCCCGCGCGGAGCTGCACGCACCGCTCGGGCGCCTGCGGGAGCGCGACGTGGCCAGGCTCCGCCTGTCCACGGCGGTGCGCGGCTACCGCATGGACGAGGTGGACGCCGTCCTCGATCGCCTGCGCGCCGAGCTCGCGGCCCGCGACTCGCCGCTGGCCGACGCCGACGACGACGCCGACCACACGTGGAGCGTCCCGGCTGGCGGCGCGGCGCGGCCGCCCGGGAGGACCAGCAGCGAACCCGACGACCGACCCGAGAGAGGCTGAGCGCATGGCCCGCTTCACCGTCCAGCGTCCGATCGACGCCTCCGCCCAGCGCACGTGGGACCTCGTGACCGACTGGGAGGCCCACGGGCGGTGGATCCCCGCGACGACGATGCGCATCACCACGCCCACCGGCGGTCTCGGCGAGCGCTTCGTCGGCCGATCGGGGGTCGGGCGGCTCGCCTTCGACGACCCCATGGTGGTCACGCGGTGGGAACCGCCCACCGAGACGCGCGCGGGCACCGCGGGCATCGCCCACACCGGGGGCGTGGTGCTGGGGACCGCCGAGGTCCAGGTGGTGCCCCAGCCGGGCGGGCGGTGCCGCCTGCGGTGGACCGAGGACATCGCCCTGCTGGACCGCCAGCTCTCCCGACCCCTGCTGCCGTTCGTGGTGCTCGGGGGCCGGTTCGCGTTCGGGCGGACGCTGGCGGCCATCGCGCGCGAGCTGGAGGGCGGGGCCGCCGGGACGCGCGGCTCGGGCAGGCCACGGGGTCTGGGATGATGGGGGTGAGCGGCGCCGTCCGGCGCCGCACCCCGATGTGCCGACCGGTGACCGCGCCAGCCCCGCCCGCGTGACGCCGGGCCGAGCGGCGCGCGAGCCGAGGCACTGCGAACGACGACGGAGGGTATGCCCGATGGCAGCCATGAAGCCCCGCACCGGTGATGGTCCGCTGGAGGTCACGAAGGAGGGGCGGAGCCTCATCCTGCGCATGCCTCTCGAGGGGGGTGGCCGGCTCGTCGTCGAGATGACCGCCGACGAGGTGCGTGCGCTGGCAGACTCCCTGGACGCTGCCGTCTCCTGACGGGCGCCACCAGCGACACCGACAGCCCCTCCACCGCGGAGCGCCTCGACGACGCGTCGAGCGCGGTCCGCGGTGGGGCGGGGAGCC
>JARIBR010000160.1 GCA_029258695.1 Quadrisphaera sp. | reverse complement strand
TCGGCGTGGTGCACATCGACTGGACGCTGATCGGCGCATCACCCCCGACGTCCACCGACCCGACCTTGATCTTCCGGGTGGGGCGACGCGGGCTGAGCACCGGTGGTGGGAGCGCGGGCATGCCCAGGGAGACGGATGAGGCCATGGTCCCAGTGTCTCACCGACCCCGGCGCGCGCCGCTCGCGTCGGGCACCGGCCACCACGGGGCGGCGGCGCGGTGCGCGCCGGCGCGGACCGTGCCGACCTCCCAGGTGCGCCGGTGACCGGCCGCGAGCAGCACCCAGAACGCCCCGCCGGCGATGACGACGTCGCCGAGGCTGAAGACGTTGGCCAGGGGCAGCGCCTCGGGAACGGCGAAGACGTCACCGAGGAAGCCCAGGACCGGGTCCTGCACCGCGCCGGAGTTGACGAACGTCGTCTCCGTGGAGATGCCCGCCGCCTCGCGGGCGGCGGCGGTCGAGGGCAGCGTGCCCCCGTTCAGAGCGATCGTGACGCCGTTCGACGCCGCCCCGAGCGCGAGGAACCACAGGCCCGGCACGTGCAGGTTCACCACGACGAAGACACCGGCGAGCACGTAGCTGGCGGTGTGCACGGCCGAGGCGGCTCCGGTCGGCAGGCCGGGTACCTCGAGGACGGCGACCTGCACCGCGAAGGTCACCGGCAGGAGCCACCACGCGCGCCACCGCAGGCTCGCCAGCCGCGAGAGCCTGCCGCCGGTCAGCGGCACCGCGACGATCGCCAGCAGCGCGAAGGTCAGGACGAGCACGGCGCCCCTCCTCGTCGCTCACCACCGGGACGCACCTGCACCGGCGCAGCGGGGCGGTGGGGTCGCGACCCCCTCACCACCTCCCCGGTGGCTGCGGCACCGCGCGGGCGCCCCACGAGATGGCCCTGGAGGACGTCGACGCCGAGCCGCCGCAGGTGGGCCGCCGCTGCAGCGCTCTCCACGCCCTCGGCCACCACGCGCAGCGAGAGGTTGTGCCCGAGGTCGACGATGGAGCGCACGAGCACCTCGTCGTGGCTGCCGGGCGCGAGCTCGGCGACGAAGCTGCGGTCGATCTTCAGCTCGTCCACGCGAAGCTGCTGGAGCAGGACCAGGGACGAGTAGCCGGTCCCGAAGTCGTCGATCGACAGCTGGACCCCCATGGCCCGCAGCTCGGTGAGGATGCGCTTGGCGGCGCGCGGGTCCGCCATGAGGGAGGACTCCGTGACCTCGACGGTGAGGCAGGAGGCCGGCACCCCGGACAGCTCCAGGAGCGATCCCACGTGCGAGGGCAGGTTGAGGTCGGAGAGCTGGCGGGCGGAGAGGTTGACGGCGATGGAGCCCTCCCACCCCCCGGAGCGCCACCGCGCGAGCTCACCGAGGGCGCTCTCCAGCACGTACGTGGTGATGGGCGCGATGAGCCCGGCGCTCTCCGCGAGGTCGATGAACGCCGCGGGCTCGAGCCGGCCCAGCTCGGGGTGGTTCCAGCGCACGAGCGCCTCGACCGCGACGACGTCGCCGGTCCGGGCGTCGGACTGGGGCTGGTAGTCGACGACGAGCTGACCAGCGTCGATGGCCTCGCGCAGCTGCGGCAGCAGCATGAGCCGCCCGACGGAGCGGGAGTCGGTCCCGGGCACGTGCACGCACGCCCTGGCGCGCTCGTCCTTGGCCTCGTACATGGCGATGTCGGCCTGCTTCAGGGCGCTGTGGACGTCCTCGAGCGGCGCGGCCTCGGACGTGGTGATGCCGATGGACGCCTGGACCGACAGGCGGGTCTGGGCCACCTCGACGGGCCGCGAGAGATCCCGCAGGACGCGGGCGGCGAGGGCCTGCGCGGCGACGAGAGGCTCGGCGGAGGACAGGACGACGGCGAACTCGTCGCCGCCCAGGCGCGCGACCGTCGCGTCGAGCCCCGGCTCGGTCGCGGCGGCGCGCAGCCGGGCGGAGACCTCGCACAGCAGGTCATCGCCGACGTGGTGGCCGAGGGTGTCGTTGACGTCCTTGAAGTGGTCGAGGTCGAGCAGCAGGACGGCGACGCCGCGCTCGTGCTGGTGGGCGATGGCCCGCTCCACGGCGCCGCGGAACAGGGTGCGGTTCCCCAGCCCCGTCAGCGGGTCGTGCAGCGACTGGTGCTCGCGGGTCGCGGCCAGCAAGGCCGTGCGGCGCACCGCGAGGACGGGCAGGAGGAGGAGGGGGAGCATGAAGACGGCGAACTGGGCGAGCAGCGCCGCTACGGGGCCCAGCCCGACGAGGACGCCTGACGTCTCGATCTTGAAGACGACGTCGTCCTTGAGCATCGTCAGGATCCGCTGGCCCGTGGCGAGGGCCGCGACGACCGAGACGAGGCCGTCGTTCACGAGCGCGAACGCGATCCCTGCGACCAGCGCGGGCAGGACTCGGTCGGGGGTCAGCTCCGCGTAGGCACGCAGCAGGGGCTCGCCGGACAGCAGGCAGAACACGAGCCTCGCGGCCCAGAGGCTCAGGGCGTACTGCCCCATGTTGAAGAGCACCTGGAGGGGCCGGCGCCTGCCGCGGACGTCGTCGAGCAGGACCGCGGCGAGCTGGACGGCGATGACGAGCGACAACGGACCGAGCACGACCATCGCGACCGCGAAGCTCGTCGAGATGGTGACCGGGCTCGCCGTGTGGTCACGCCGGGTGACCGGGACGGATGTCAGCTCACTGACGACCAGGGCGAGAGCCAGCCCCGAGAGCACCCACGGGGAGGCGCGGACGTGCACGAGCGGCGTGCCCAGCACCAGCGCCACCGCAGACAGCGACAACCCCGCGACGGCGACGGCGGAGGCATACACCTGGAGCGCCGTGAGCCGCGGACGGGTGCGCCGAGGTGCCGCCGCGCGCTGCACGGCGGCACCCTGGGCGACGGGGTCGCTGACCATGATCGGTCAGTCGACCTGGTGCTCGGTCGAGACGACGCAGCACCGCGCGGGGTGGTTCATCACCACCACTTGGAGCCGGCGCCGACGATGGCCACCAGCGCCGCGACAGCCGTCGCGGAACCTGCGGCGTGCATGGCGACCTTACGGGAAACCCACTTGCTCATCTGAGTTCCTTCCCTCCACTCAGGGGCACGCCCGATGCCTGCCCACACCTCTCCTTCGTCAGGCGCAGCGAGAGGTGAAGCCCTCACGGGCGCGATCACCGGATCGGAGGCAGGCGCCGGGCGACACAGGGCGCGGATCAGGGGACGTGAGCGAGGGTCTCGGCGGTGGTGGTGGGCTGGCGGGTCGGGGCGGCGCGCCGTCCCGCGGGGGATCAGCGCCGGAGCGCCAGCAGCCTCGTGCCCTCGCGGACCGGGGTCAGGTCCGCGTAGACCTCCAGGTGCAGACCGCCGGGCCCGCGCACGTAGCGGGTCAGGGCGCAGTTGCCCTGCGGCTGGCCCTCGTCGATGCTGACGGCGGTGTCCTCGTCGAGGCCCTCGAGCGCCGTGCGCACGTTCATGATCACCGCCTGGTGGGAGACGAGGAGGACGCGCTGGAAGGCGAAGCGAGGCAGGTCGAGCGAGAGCAGCGAGCGCACCCGGAGCAGGACGTCCGCCCAGCTCTCGCCCCCCGGCGGGCGGTACCAGACCTTGCCGAGCAGGTCCTTGCGCTCGGCCTCCTCGGGCAGCTCCCGCGCGACGCCCTGACCGGTCAGGCGCTCCAGCGCGCCCTGGTCACGCTCGCGCAGCCGCTCGTCGCTGCGGAAGAGCGGCTCCTCGCCGCCGGGCGCAGCGCGCAGTGCCGCGACCACGCGCTCCGCCGTGCCGACCGCGCGCCGGTACGGAGACGTGATCACCACCGTGGGCCGCTGGTCCGCGGGCAGCGCGGCCATCCACGCCCCGACGGCGTCCGCCTGCGCCTGCCCCTCGGTGGTCAGCTCGACGTCAGCGTCCCGGTCCTCGATGTCGACGGTGAGCGCACCCGCGCGCCAGGCTGCCTGAGCGGCCTCGTTGCCCGCGCTCGTGCCGTGCCGCAGGAGCCACAGCGAGGCCGGTGCCTGCGCCGGCGTCGGGCCCGACTCGAGGGGGCGCAGGTCCATGGGCAGACGGTAGGCGCGTCGGTGCGCGCACGCCCGGCCAAGTCACGAGGGCGCCGCCACGACGGACCGATCGGCCGAGCGCCACGGGCCTGGCGCCGCTCTGCGATCAGCCCAGCGTCACCGGTTTGACGATGTCGGCGTAGACCAGCACCACCGTCATGGTGAGGAAGAGCGCGACGACCGCGTAGGTGACCGGGAGCAGCCGGGCGAGGTCGAAGGGCCCGGGGTCCGGGCGCCCGCGCCGGCGCGCGATCGAGCGCCGCGCCCCCTCCCACAGCGCCCCGGCGACGTGCCCGCCGTCCAGCGGCAGCAACGGCACGAGGTTGAACAGGCACAGCGCGAGGTTCACCGACCCGAGGAGACCGAGCATGATCGAGACGCGCTCGGTGGTCGTGGAGAACAGGTCCGACGTCGCGACCTCACCGGACAGGCGCCCGACGCCCACCAGGCCGATCGGCCCGTCGGGGTCCCGGGGCCCCGGCCCGAAGGCGGCCTCGACGACCTCGACCATCCGCACCGGCAGCGTCACGACGATGCCGGCGGTGCGCACCGTGTAGTCGGCGATGACGCCGGGAACCTCCGAGAGCGGCTGGCGCTCCAGGGCGGTCGGCGCGGTGGACGTCAGGCCGATGAACCCGGCACGGGTCGTCGCCACCTCCCCCGAGGCGTCGAGCAGGGGCGCGCCGTCCGGGCCGACCTGCGCGACGGTGTTCTCCACCGGGGTCAGCGTGAGGGTCAGCTCGCGCCCGCCGCGCTCGACGACCACGGGCACCGGTGAGCCGACGCGCGGGCGCACCAGCTCGCCCACCTGGGCGGTCGTGCGCACCGGCTCGCCGGCGACGGAGACGATGACGTCGCCCGGCTCCACGCCGGCCTGCGCGGCGGGCGTCGCCGGGTCGGAGGGTGCGCACCGGTCCTGGGCGGCCTGCCCGGCGGGCACCACGCAGCGGCTGACCGAGGCGACCTCCGCTCCCGGCTGTGCGGCGGGGATGCCGGTGACGCTGAGCATGAGGCCGATGAACAGGACGGCGAGGACGAAGTTCATCGCCGGCCCCCCGAGCATCACCACGAGGCGCTTGCGCACCGGCAGGCGGTAGAACGTCCGAGGGTCCTCCCCCTCGC
>JARIBR010000155.1 GCA_029258695.1 Quadrisphaera sp. | reverse complement strand
CGAGAGGTCCCACGTCCACGAGGCCGGCGCAGCGGCGGCGTCCGCCACCACGAGGCCGTACACGAAGGTCGAGACCCGTCCGCCGGGCGAGAGGCGATCGCTCACCAACCGGCTCCACCCGAGGGGGACGCTGGCCGGCGACGGCGCACCGTCGGTGGTGATCTGGGCCACGAGGACGTCACCGTCGGCGAGCCCGGCGGGGGCTTCCAGGGACACGGTGGTCGTGGCCGTGGTGGCGACCGCGGAGGTCGACGCCCCGGCGCTCACCGCGCCGGCGGCCGCTGGCGGCGGCGTGACGGTGGTCGGTGCGCTGTCGGAGTACCAGTACCGCCCGGTGGCGCTGTTCGAGGCCAGCACCACCACCCCGCTGTCCGCGGTGACCGGCGCCTTGCTCGTGGTCACGTCGTTGACCTTCGCCGACGAGCCGTCCACGATCACCGGTGTGCCACGGCCGGGCGCGAAGCTCGGTGAGCGCAGCGAGGCGGTCTTCTCGTAGACGGCGCCCGCGCTGCCGCTGTACGGGCAGCCGGTGACCGAGGGCGGCGGCCCTGCGGAGTACACCCGCAGGAGCCCGGCCGCGACGTCCACGACGACCTGCGGCCTGGTCTGGCACTCCGCGACGGTGGAGACCGGCGTCACGGCGAATCCGGTCGCGCCCGGAGCGAAGGAGAGCAGGACGACCTGGGCTGCGGAGCCGCCCTGGGACGTCAGGTCCTGGCTGGTCTTGACCACGGCGAACACCGCACCCGTGTCGTCGGCCTGCAGCGACTTGAGGTTGACGTGGTCGTCAGCCTGGTTGCGCCCCGACAGCGCGGTCCTCACGGTCCACGACGAGGCTTCCTGCGCGGGCGCGCCGTCGCGGTGGGTGGCCCACGCGACGGTCCCGGTGGCCTCGTCGCTCCACATCACGCCGATCTGGCCGCCGACGGCGACGAGCGAGGAGATGTCGTCGACGGTGGGGGTGGCGTCACCGACGGGGACGTCGAAGGGTGCGCCCCACGACGTCCCGCCGGGTGCGGAGCTGGCCACGCGGACGGTCGCCGTCGGCCGCGCACCTCCGCCGGCGACCTCGACCCAGGTGGCCCAGATCGCGCCGGTGGTGTCCTCGTCGATGGTCAGGGTCTCGCTGGAGGTGGTGTTGATCGTGGTCGGGAAGCCCGCGTCGAGGCTGTACGTGCCGTTGGCGTAGCTGTACCGGTACAGCAGGCTCGGGGCCGGGCGCGACGGGTTGGGCTTGGACTGGGTCGAGACGGTGGCCACCGACGAGGCGACGTACAGGTGCGTGCCGTCCCACAGGGTGTCGGCCAGGGCGTCGGGCCGGGTGTCGTTGACCACCCCGGTGTCGACCCACGCCTCGGCGGACCGGTCGAGGCGCCAGATGCCCCAGCCGGCGCCGGTGGTCCACATCTGGGCCCACCACGACCCGTCGTTCCACCACAGCTTGCTCTGCGGCTTGTCCGAGGTGGGTGGGTGCGTGGGCCCGGAGTAGGCCGGTCCTCGCTCCCCGACGTCTGCGGCGGCGTGGGCTGCCGGCGCCGGTGCCATCGCGGCCAGAGCCAGGACGCACGTGAGCAGCACCGCAGCCAGCGCCCGGCCGCGGCGCCGTGGCGGGGAGGCCATGACGACCTCTGCGTCGTCCCGGTCGTCAGGGCGGCTCACGGGACGTTGAGGGATCGTCGACAGGCTCATGGTGGTCGCGGACGGTATGTCCGCATTGCCTGTCACGGCAATGCCGCTCAGAGTGACTGCCTTTTTTTCTCACTCCACGTTGCGGGGTGGTTTCTTTCTGCCACGTCTCGTCGACACGAGGGTGCCCACCACGGCCAGCTCTGCGGCGAAGAACCGGCGGGCGAGCAGCAGGTAGGCCAGCGCCACCAGCGATCCGGCCGCGCCGGCCCCGAGGAGGGTCACGACGGCGGGACCGCCCCGCAGCGCCGTGGCCACACCCCAGGTCCCCCCGAGGACCGCGAGCCCGAGCAGGGTGTGCTTGCGGAGGTACATCCCGAGGACGGCCGCCATGAGCCCTGGCGAGATCCGGGAGGAGAAGTGGAGCATCGTGAGGAAGTGGGCGACGATCGCCAGCGAGGCCCCTGCGGCGACCCCGGCGATGCCCCAGCGCGTGCCCACGGCGCAGAAGGTCGCCACCTCGGCGGCGTACACCCACTGCCGCCAGGCCCCGCCCCCGACGGCTCCCGTGGCGCGGGTCAGGGAACCGCTGATCTTGTACGAGGCGCGAGGCAGGAGCACCAGCGCGAGCACCTGCAGGGGCACGACCACGCCGACCCACCGGGCACCGAGGAGCACGTCGACGAGCTCGGGGGCGAGCACGACGAGCAGGACGCTGGCGGGGACCGCCACCATCGCCACCAGCGAGGTGGCCCGCAGGTAGGCGCGCTGGAGGCGTTCGGGATGTTCGCGCACCTGGGACATCGCGGGGAACAGCACACGGTCGGCCGCCCCGCCGATGAGGTTCGCGGGCTGCGCGAGGAGGCGGTAGGCGCGGTTGTAGGTGCCGAGGGCCGTGGTGCCCAGGAGGTTGGTCGTGACGAGGTTGTCGGCGTTCTGGGCCATCCAGTTGCCGATCTGCGAGACCGAGTACGTCGCGCCGAACCCCAGGAGGGGGCGTACGTGGCGCCACACCCGACGGGGGTCGAGCAGGGGCGCCGGGGGCCGTACCAGCGCGAGGTAGCCACCGCTGGTGATGGCGGCGGCGGCGATCGAGCCCCAGATCAGCGAGACCGCGCCGAGGCCGAGGAGGGCGAGCGCCGCGGTGACCCCGATGGAGCCCAGCGCGGTCGAGGCGATGTCGACCATCGCCGTGGGGCGAAAGCGCAGCCGTCGCTGCAGCAGCGCCGAGGGCACCGCGGCGGCACCGTTCAGCACGAAGGCCACGGACAGCAGCCGCAGCAGGCCGCTGTCGGCGGGCAGGCCCACGACAGGGTTGATCCACGGGGCGGCGGCGAGCAGCCCGAGCCCCAGGACCACCGACGTCGCGAGGGAGAAGCTGAACGCCGCGGCGACCTCCGCGTCGGCCAGCGTCTTGCGCTGCACCAGCGCCGGCCCCACGCCCACCTGGCTGAACAGCAGGGCGAAGCCCACGACGAGGGTGGCCGCCGCCGCCGCGCCGAACTCGCCCGGGGTGAGCAGGCGCGCGAGCACGACGATGCTGACGATGCCGAGGACCGCCTGGCCGGCGCTGCCCCCGAAGGCCCAGAGGAACCCGCGGGCGGTGGTGGCGGTGAGGGAGCCTGGCCCTCCTCGACCGCTGGAGCTCACGGGGCCATCATCCCCGGCTCACGCGCGGCGCAACCGGCGCACCCTGGTGACCACCGCGCGCCCGAGGCGCTCGAAGCGCGAGGCCTTGACCGCAGCCCGCAGGTCGGTCACTCCCTGCCGGTAGGCCAGCAGGGCGTACCAGCCTCCGCGGACCAGGCGACGACGCGCCTGCGAGAGCGCCGTGGGGTGCGCCAGGCGCTCGGCCAGGTGCTCGACGGCCACCCCCGTGACGGCCGGGTGGAACGCCGGGTTGCCGCGACCACCGGTCAGGCGCGTGCGCTGGGGCACGTCGTGCCCGACCCGCCCCTCGGGCACCCCCCGCAGCGTCCAGCTCTCGGCGGCCGGCGGCACCGGGGCGCCGTAGGGCTGCAGGAACTCGAAGTCCACGATCTTCAGGCCCCGCTCAGGATCGTGGAGCAGGTTCTGCGTGGAGAGGTCGAGCATGAACAGGCCGTGGTCGTGGACGTCGCCGGCGAAGCGCAGGAGGTCGGCGAGCGCCCAGTCGTGCAGCTGGTGGTCCAGCCCGCTGGGGAGCACCGTGGCCACGTGGGCGGCGTCGTCGCGGTAGAAGGGCATGAGCAGCCAGCCGTCACCGCTCTCGAGCAGCTCCGGGACCTCGGGGAGGTCGCGCAGCGCGGTGCGCGCGTGCAGCTCGCGCTCGAAGAACCGAGCGGCCCCGGGCCGGAAGACCTTGCACACGCACTCGCCGTGCGCGGGATGGTCCACCACGGCCACGCGGGCGCGCCTGGCCTCGGCGGCCAGGACGCGG
The DNA here is from genome assembly GCA_029258695.1 of Quadrisphaera sp. Next base: position 932 of record JARIBR010000155.1, on the reverse strand, counting down.
ACCACGGGGTAGGGGAAGGTGCTGAGCTCCATGAGCTTCTCGGCGCGGTCGCGCACCTCGGCGACCAGCGCGTCGTCGCCGAGGGCGTCGAGGTAGTCCAGCGCCTGCCCCGGGTTGTCGGAGGAGTGGACCGGGTTGTAACGCTGCGCGGAGGGGACCCCCGTCATCAGCCGCTCACGGACGCGCTGCTTGGCCGCAGGGACACGGAGGTTCACGGCCCGCGCACCGGTAGCGCCGCCGACCTGGGGCGCGACGTCGTAGGCCACCACGTAGGCGCTGGGGCCGCCGCCGCTGACCTGCCACGGTCCGCGAGCCCAGTTCCCGCCGCGGAGGCGGTGCGTCACGCTGGCCCGCTGGTCGGCGTCGAGGTGGAGGACCTCGAGCACCTCGAAGCCCTGCCGGTCGAGCTCGTCCACGACCTCCGCGACGCGGTCCCCTGCACGCTCGCGCACGACGAAGACGGCGACGCCGTCCCACACCTTTTCGATCTCGGGGGCGTCGTCGAGGAACCGGCGGTGGATCCACGGGTTGCGCGTCGCGAGGCGCTCGAGGGTGTCCAGCGGGGGGCGCAGGCCCCGGGCGTGCAGGTGGAGGTCGAGGGCGTCCAGCGTCGGGGTGACGCGCTCCTCGAGCCTCGCGCCGAGGTCGGTGAGCGCAGCCTCGTAGTCGTGGTCGCTGCGCCCGCGCGGCCGGTCGACGTCGACGCCGTCGGCCAGCCCCGAGGCCCACCCCTTGTGGTAGACGGCGTGGTAGGCCAGCGAGTCGGCGTGGTGGCGCAGGTCGGGAACGCGATAGCGCCCGCGCAGCCACACGGCGGTCTCCAGCACCTCGGCCGCGAACCGCGGGGCGTAGTAGGGCACCCCGGCGAAGTCCGAGCCCGGCAGGCCGCTGACGCTGTAGACGTCGAGCTTCTGGCTGGAGCGCACCGGGGG
>JARIBR010000089.1 GCA_029258695.1 Quadrisphaera sp. | reverse complement strand
GGCCCATGGCTCGTCGCTCGAGACGGGTGGTACGGCACAATCCCCCGGTGCGCTTCAGCGCGGCGCTCGCCGACCTCACCCCCCTGCGTGCGTCCCCTGCCTTCGCCCGCCTGTGGGCCGGCTACTCCCTCGCCGCGGTGGGCACCGCCTTCGGCTACACCGCCGTGGCCCTGCAAGCCTTCGACCTCACCGGCTCCTCCGCCGCCGTCGGGCTCGTCGGTCTGGCCGGGCTCGCCCCGCTCGTGGTCATGGGCCTGTGGGGCGGCACGCTGTCCGACGTCCACGACCGCCGCACCGTCGCGCTGACCTCCGGGGCGGTGCTCTGGCTCACCGCCGTGGGCCTGGCGCTGCAGGCCTGGCTGGACGTCGGGTCGCTGGCGCTCGTGCTCGTCCTCGTCGGGCTGCAGGCCGGAGGTCAGGGCGTCAACGCCCCGGCGCGCAGCTCCATGGTGCCGCGGCTGCTGGACCCCTCGCTCCTGCCGGCGGCCAACGCCCTGCAGGGAGCCAGCCAGAACCTCGCCACCATCGTCGGGCCGCTGCTCGCGGGGCTGATCGTCGCGCGGTTCGGCGTCGCCCCCGCGCTCACCGTCGACGCGATCGCCCTCGGGGTCGCGCTCCTGCTGCTGGCGGGCCTGCCGAAGATGCCTCCGCTGGAGAAGCCCACGACGCGGGCCGGCTGGGCGGCGCTGGTGGCCGGGGCGCGCCTGCTGCGGACCTGGCCGAACGTGCGCATGACGTTCGTCCTCGACATCGTCGCCATGATCACCGCCTGGCCCCGGGCGCTGTTCCCCGCCGTCGGGCTCCTCGTGCTCGGCGGGGGCGCCGAGACGGCCGGCGCGCTGCTCGCCGCCTTCGCCGCCGGGTCGCTCGTGACGACGGTGCTCTCCGGCGGGGTGGGCAGGGTCCACCGCCACGGGCGCGCCATCACGTTGTCGATCATGGCGTGGGGGGCGTGCATCGCGGCCTTCGGCGTGGTGCTCGCCCTCGCCCCGCCGCTGTCCGACCCGTCGATGACCACCGCCGGGAACGACGGCGGCCTGCCGTGGGGCTCGCCGTTCCTGTGGGGCGCGATGATCGCGCTCGCCGGGGCGGGAGCCTCCGACGCGGTGAGCGCGATCTTCCGCCAGTCCGTGCTGCAGTCCGCCACCCCGGACGGTCAGCGCGGGCTGCTGGGCGGGGTGTTCATCGTCGTGGTCGCCGGCGGGCCCCGCCTGGGTGAGGCGGTGTCCGGGGCGCTGGCCGAGACGCTCAGCGAGGTGGTCGTCCCGATCGTCGGGGGGCTGGTGTGCATCGTGGTCGTCGCCCTGCTCGTGGCTCGGCGCCGCTCGTTCTGGGACTACGACTCCCGCCACCCGGTGCCCTGAGGCGCTGCCACCCGGTGCCCTGAGCACTGCCGCCCGGGCCGGCGTCGGCGCAGGCTCGGGCCCGTCCCCGCCGACGCGGATCCTGCACCCTCGGCCGACACGCCGCGGCTCGCCTGGCCCAGACGGCGCGTCGCCGCGAGGGTGCAGGATCTGCGTCAAGCGGACCCACCGGGACGCTGTGGTCGCGTCGGCGTGGACCGGCCGTGATGCCGGGCGCGACCGTTCCGCCCCACCAGCGCCCCGAGATCCCCATGGCGGGGCGTCAGCGGTCGCGGGCCTCCGCGTAGCGGTCCAGCGCCTCGACGCGCTCCGCCTTGTGGTCGACGATGGGCTCCGGGTAACCGTGGGCGTACCCGTCGTCGGCCTCCCACGGGGTGTGCGCCGCCTTGCCCGCCAGGTGGGCCAGCTCGGGCACGTACCGGCGCACGTAGGCGCCGTCCGGGTCGAACTTCTGCCCCTGCGTGATGGGGTTGAACACCCGGAAGAACGGCGAGGCGTCGGTTCCGGTGCCCGCCGTCCACTGCCAGCCGTGGTTGTTGCTCGCCAGGTCCCCGTCGCGCAGCGCCTGCATGAAGTGGCGCGCCCCCACCGGCCAGTCCACGTGCAGGTCCTTGACGAGGAAGCTCGCCACCACCATCCGCAGCCGGTTGTGGAGCCACCCCTCGGCGGCGAGCTGGCGCATCCCGGCGTCGACGAAGGGGAAGCCGGTGCGCCCGGCCTTCCACGCCCTCACCCGCTCGTCCGCCGCGGGACCGTCGTCGAAGCGCATGTCCTTCAGCTCGGGGCGGTAGTACTCGCGGGCGGTCTCGGGGCGGTGCCACAGCACGTCGGCGTAGAACTCCCGCCAGACCAGCTCGGTCCGGAAGGTGCGAGCCCCCGGCGACGTCCGCCCCCGCAGCGCCTCGAACAGGGTGCGGGGGTGCACCTCGCCGTACTTCAGGTGCGCGGAGAGCTGCGAGGTGCCAGGACGGTCCGGGCGGTCGCGGAGCTCGTCGTAGCGGTCCAACACGTCGAGGAACTCGGCGAAGCGCTCGTGGGCCGCCGCCTCGCCGACGTCGGGCAGCGTCACGGTGCCCAGGTCGGGGTCGTCGGGGACGGCCACGCCGTCGACGCGGCGGACCCAGCGCACGTCGTCGGGCAGCGGTCGTGCCGGACGGGGCGCCCCGATCTCCCCCCAGGCCCGGGAGAACGGGGTGAAGACCGCGAAGGGGGACCCGTCCTTCTTCACCACCGTCCCCGGCCCCACGGCGTACGGCGTCCCCGTGGCGACCAGGGCCCGGCCGTCGGCGGCCAGGGCCTTCGCCACCGCGGCGTCGCGCCGCCTGCCGTACGGGCCGGCGTCCGCCGAGACGTGCACCGCGTCGGCGCCCACCTCGGCGGCCACCGCCGGCACCACCTCGGAGGGATCGCCCCGGCGCACCACGAGCGCCCCGTCGAGGGAAGCGTCCAGGGCCCGCAGCGACCGGAAGAGCCACGCGGTGCGCGGGGCCCCGGCGGGGGAGAGCAGGCGGTCGTCGAGGACGAAGAGGGGGAGCACCGAGCCCCCGTCGGCCGCGGCGACGGCAGCGAGGAGGGCCGGGTGGTCGTCCGTGCGCAGGTCGCGGCGGAACCAGATCACCGAGTCGGTCACGACCTCGACCGTATCCGCGCACCGCGGCCCGCGCTGGCTAGGATCGTCCGTTGGCTCGCACGCGGAGGGAGCATGGCGTGAGCGATTTGATCGACACCACCGAGATGTACCTGAAGGTCGTGTACGAGCTGGAGGAGGAGGGCACCGTCCCGCTGCGCGCGCGCATCGCGCACCGACTCTCCCAGTCGGGGCCCACCGTCTCCCAGACGGTGGCGCGCATGGAGCGCGACGGCCTGCTCGTGGTCACCGGCGACCGCTCCCTGCAGCTGACCGACGAGGGGCGGTCCCGGGCCGTGTCGGTGATGCGCAAGCACCGGCTCGCCGAGCGCCTGCTCAACGACGTCATCGGGCTGGACTGGGCCTACGTCCACGAGGAGGCGTGCCGCTGGGAGCACGTGATGAGCGAGGCCGTCGAGCGGCGGCTGCTCGCCCTGCTGGGCAACCCGAGCGTCTCGCCCTTCGGCAACCCCATCCCGGGCCTCGAGGCGCTGCGCGGCGACGAGCCGCTCGGCGGCGAGACTTCTGCGGTGCTCGACGCGCTCACC
>JARIBR010000079.1 GCA_029258695.1 Quadrisphaera sp. | reverse complement strand
CTACGAGGTGGTCGTCACCGACGACGCGGGGCGGCGGGTGTGCACCGCGCGCATCACGTGCCAGATCATGGACGCCCCTCCCGGCGCGTGAGGTCGCGCCCGCGCCGTGCCCCGGCCGACCGGCCGGCCCGGGGGTGCCCGTCGGGCCCCAGCTCGCCCCGGGCGCTGAGCACGGCCAGGATGTCGCGCTCGCGCACCCAGGCACCGACGTCCCCCTGGCCGTCGGCCACGGCGACGGCGGGCGCACCGTCTTCGAGACGCCGCAGCGCCTCCCCGACCGGGGAGGCGGCGTCCAGCGGCTCCGCGGGGTCGACGAGGTCGAGCAGGTCGGCCGCCTCGGTGGCGGCCAGGGCGTTCATCAGCGTGCCCGCGTCCAGGAGGCCGGCGTAGCGCTGCTCGCCGTCGACCACCGGCACGCACGGCTCCCCGGAGTCCGCCAGGGACGCGGCCACGTCCTGCAGGGGCGTGCCGACCACGACCGGGGTGGCGCTCGGCACGGCGAAGTCGCCGACGGGGCGCCGTCTCAGCGCCGCGTCGGCGGGCTCGTCGATGTCGATGCCGCGGCGCAGCAGCTTGGCGGTGTACACCGTCTCGCGGGTCATCGCCCCGGCTACGGCGCTGGCGAGGACCACCGCCAGCATCAGCGGCAGGATCAGGGAGTACTCCCCCGTGAGCTCGAAGACCACGACGACGGCCGTGATCGGTGCGCGCGCGCCACCGCCGAACACCGCGGCCATGCCCACCAGCGCGTACGCGGCCGCAGGCCCCGTCGCCCCCGGGACGAGGAGGTCCAGGGACTGCCCCACCGCGGCGCCGAGCACCGCTCCGCAGAACAGCGTGGGGGCGAAGACGCCGCCGGACCCGCCGATGCCGATCGTCAGCGAGGTCGCGAGGACCTTCCCCACCAGCAGGACGAGGAGGAAGACGATGCCGTACCCGCCGGCGACGGCCGTGCCCAGCACCGGGTAGCCCACCCCGTACATCTGGGGCAGCGCGAGCAGCAGCACGCCGAGCGGGATGCCGCCGACCCCGGGGCGCAGCCACTCCGGACCGCGCCAGAGACGGTCGCACAGGGTCTCGACGCCGTAGACGGCCCGGGTGAACCCCACGGCGAAGACCCCGGCGACCAGCCCGAGGGCGGCGAACAGCGGGTAGGCGACGAGCTGCTCGACGACGACCGGCTCCAGGTCGAGGAACGGCTCGTCACCGAGCAGGGCGCGCCCGAGCAGCGACGCGGTCACCGAGGAGAGCACCACCATCGCGAAGGCCTCGCTCGCCCAGCGCCGCAGCACCAGCTCCATCGCGAAGAACACCCCGGCCAGCGGGGCGTTGAACGTCGCGGCGACCCCACCGGCCGCCCCGCACGCCACCAGCAGGCGCACGCGGTTGTCGTCCAGGCGCAGCCACTGGGCCAGCGTGGAGCCCATCGCGGCGCCGATCTGGACGATCGGGCCGTCGCGCCCCACCGACCCGCCGCCGCCGATGCACAGGGAGCTCGCGAGCGTCTTGACCAGCACGACGCGCGGGCGGATGCGACCGCCGTGGCGCGCGACGGCGAGCATGACCTCCGGGACCCCGCCGCCGCGGGCCTCGGGGGCGAAGCGGTGCACCAGCGGCCCGTAGAGCAGACCGGCGACGACGGGGACGGCCACGACGAAACAGGGGCCGAGCACGGGGAAGGACGGGTGCGGCGCTCCCGGGCGCGCCGCGGGGTCGGCGAACCCGGTGGCGGCGACGGTGAAGAGCTCGATGAGGGAGCGGAACACCTCGGCCCCGAGGCCCGACGCGAGCCCGACGACCACCGCGAGCACGGGCATGGTCCGTGTGAGGGCGAGCGCCGAGCGGGTGGCCCTGCGCGGCGCCGAGGGTGTGCTCACGCGCTCAGTGTGGTGCCGGGCTCCCGCGCCGGGCCGGCACGTCGACCCGCACCAGGTCGCGGGCCACCACCACGTCACCGTGCTCCTCGCGGGCCTGGGCGCCGAGCTCGTCGAGGTGCTCGTAGCGCTGCGAGAAGTGGGTGAGGACCAGCCGCCGCGCCCCGCCCGCAGCGGCCAGACGACCCGCCTGGCGCGACGTGAGGTGTCCGTAGCGCGGCGCCAGCTCGGCCTGGGCGTCGGCGAAGGTGGCCTCGCACACCAGCAGGTCGGCGCGCTCCGCGAGCGCCGAGGCGCCCGCGCACCGGCGGGTGTCCATGACGACGGCGACGCGCTGCCCCGGCCGGTGGCGGCCCACCTCGCCCAGCGTCACGGTGCCGTCGCGCGTGAGGAGGGAGCCGGTGCGCGCGAGGACCCCGACGTCGCGCCCGGTGATGCCGCGGGCGCGCAGCGCCGCGGGGTCCAGGCTCACGCCGTCGGGCTCGCGCAGCCGATAGCCGCAGGTGGGCACCCGGTGGTCCAGCGCGGCGGCCTCGAGCACCAGGCCACCGAGCCCGTCGCGGCTCGACGGGCCTCCGGGCGCGGGCAGGGTCAGCACCGGCGTGGGCGTGCTCTCGTCGTCGGGGACGGGGTGCTCGACCACGCGGGCGGCGTGCGGGCCGGCCACCGCCACCAGGGCGCGCACCCTGGCGGCGGCGCCGACGGGGAAGACCAGCGGGACCGGGCGCGAGGCGCCGTCCAGCGCGAGCCGCGCCAGGACGCCGGGCAGCCCCAGGCAGTGGTCGCCGTGGTCGTGGGTGATCGCGATGGCGGTGATGGTCGACGGGGCCACGCCGGCGCGCAGCAGCTGGCGCTGGGTGCCCTCGCCCGGGTCGACGAGGACGCCCTCGCCGTCGAAGCGCAGGAGGTAGCCGTTGTGGTTCCGCTCGGCGGTGGGTGTCTGCGAGGAGGTCCCCAGCACCACCAGGTCCCGGGAGCTCAGGGCATCTCCACGCGCTGCGCCCGCTCGAGCTCCGCGACGGCAGCAGCCAGGTGGTGGTCCAGGGCGCGCTGGAGGCGCTCCGCGTCGACCGGCTCCAGCGCTCCCGTGGGCGCGGGCGGCCCAGCCGGTCCACCCGGTGCCGTCGAGGGCGTCGGGGAGCCGGTCTGCTGGGCTCCCGGTCCGGCGCGCCCGGTCAGCACGAGGGCGGTGACCAGCGCCGCGTGCTCCGCGACGGTGCGGGGGTCCAGCGCGCCCTGCTCGTCGGCGTGCGCCCCCACCGCGCCGAGCAGCACCGCGAGCGCCACCTCCGGGTCGACGGGCCACCACGACGCCGAGTCCTCCACGGTGGTGGTGAGCACCGCAGCCACGTCGTCACCGTCGAGCCCCCCGGGGTGGGCGTCGCCCAGCGCTGCGGCGAGCACCTGGCCGAGGACCTGGCGCACCAGCTCCGGGTCCAGGGCCCCCAGGCGGGCTCCGGCCTCGGTCAGGGCGTCGGCGTCGCGGGAGGCGGCGGCGCGCACGGCGTCACCGCTGGCCGCCACGAGACGCCGGACCGGCGCGGGAACGCTCACGAGCGCGAGCCCGCCCGACGACGGAGCGGCTCGGGGGCGTCGACGAGCGTGAAACGGACGCCGCTGCGGGCGAAGTCCTCCAGCGCCGCGGTGCCGAGCGCGAGGGCCGGGGTGAGCGCCCCGGAGCGGCGCGGGGCCTCCGGGCTGGCCATGGCGGCGCACAGCTCGGCGAGCATCCGCGACGTCGCGGCGTACCCGGGGTGACCCTCGCCGTCGACGCGCACGGTGACGGCAGCGCCGGTGGCGGTGCGCCCGGCGACGTCGACGCGCCACTGCCAGCCCTCGAGCACCTCCCGGGTCGTCGGCCCCTCCCCGGAGCCGGGCAGCGCGCGGGCGAGCACGTCGGAGAGGACCTTCCGCGCACGCAGCGGCAGCCGGGTGGCGCCGACGAGGACGAGCTGGGCGACGGCGAGCGCCCACGCCGACGCCCACGCGGCGCGCGAGGTGGTCGGGCCCAGAGCGCTCCCCTCGCGGTAGCGCAGCGGCTCGTCGGTGCGCGAGCCCTCGGCGGAGAGCAGCGTGGCGGTGCGGGCGATCACCGGCGGGTTGATGAAGGCGGCGGGGATCATCGGGGAGACCACGGCGCCGGCGCGCGAGCGCGCCGCGAGGCGCAGGGGGCTGCGGCGCCGCAGGGCGGACGCGGCCTCCTCGCGCAGGCCCGGCAGCAGGATGCCCGGGTCGGTGACGTCGACGAGCTCCGGCTCGGCGAGGACCAGGGCGATGGACTGCAGCGTCCCCCCGGACACGCCGTCGGTGAGCCGGCTGATCCGCGGGACGACGTCGGCGGTGAGCACCGCGTCGGCCTCGACGAGCGTCTCGCCGGCAGCGGCGGCGGCCTCGTGGGCGAGGAGCACCCCGACGTCGAACGGCAGGGCCTCGAAGCCGGCGACCTGCACGACCTTCACCCGGGCGGTGAGCGCGGGGACGTGCCAGCGGTCGACCATGTCGCGGGCGTGGGGGGTCTCTCCCGTGAGGTCGGCGTAGTGGGTGCCGGCGGCCACGCACGCGGCGATGACCGGCTCGGCCCGCTGGGTGTAGGGACCGACGAGGTTGGCCAGCGAGCGGGTCGAGGCGGCGAGCGTCTCCAGGGAGCCGGCGTCCTCGACGTCGGCGACGAGCACGTCGCCGGTGATCCCCGCCTCGCGCAGCGCCGCCTCGACGCGGCCACGGTCGCGCCCGGCGGCCGCCCAGCGCAGGCCGGACTCCTCGGCGCGGAGCGCCAGGTGCGCGGCCACCTGGCGACCGGCGACCCCGGTGGCGCCGAGCACCACCACGTCGTAGGGGCGGTGCTCGGCGCGCGGAGGCGCGCTCTGCGCCGGAGGGCTGTCGGAGGAGTGGGTGGCCATGGACCCACTGTGCCAACGGGGTGGGACACCCGCCCGGGCGACGCCGCCGGGCGGTCGCGACGACCCGTCGGGGCCGCCGCGACCGCGGGCGCTCAGGCGGCGGGGCCGTCGCCGGGCGCGGCGTCGGTGGCCCAGCGCAGCCGGGCTCCCACCCCCTCGGGCAGCACGGCGCTCTCGACCTCGACGAGGACGACGTCGGCGCCGGTGTGGGCGGCCGCGCGGATCATGGCGAGGTCGGCGGGGGCCTCGTGGGCCTCGCCCTCCCACGTCTGGGGTCCGCCGGGCGCGGCGATGTCGGTGCCGGCGGGCCCGATGAGCAGCGTGCGCTCGCGCAGCGAGGCGGCGTCGAGCAGCAGCTCCTCGACCTGGCCCTGGGCGAGCGCGGTCACCGTGGCCTCGACGGTGTCGCTCGAGCGGGTGGCCGTCTCCGGGTCGTCGTGCACGGCGCGCCAGCGGTCCACCGCCTCGTCCTCGGTGCGGGCCGCCAGCTCGTCCATCCCGGACAGCACGGTGGTCTCGATCTTGACCTGGGACGAGCCCTCGGCGCGGGCGTCACCCTCGATCTCCGAGACCTCGACGCCCTCGGGGAGGGAGAGCGCGTCGACGAGCAGGGTGCGGGCGCGCGGCAGCCCGGCCACGATCACGGCGGCGGCGGAGTGCTCGCGAGCCATCGAGTCCACGACGCCCGCGGCCTCCTCGGCGTTGCCCTTCCAGGTGTTCCGGGTGGTCTCCTCGTACCCGGAGCCGCCCTGGGGGCCCTTGCGCGTGTTCTGGAGGTACATCGTGTCGCCGCGCACCGTCTCGGAGTCCTCGGGCGGGGCCGACGCGGCGGTGAGCACCTCGACGTCGGCGCCCTCACGGTCCACGCGCACCACGACGACGGTCGCGTGCCGGCTGTCGTAGCGCAGCAGCGGCACGACGTCGGGCAGCAGGCCGGTGGTGCCCTCGTCGGTGCCGTCGCGCGAGGCCTGGTGCAGCAGCTGGTCCAGGAGCACCGTGCCGCCGCGGACGACGAGGAAGCGCTGGAGGTCGCCGCCGCTGCCGTCCTCGGCGGGCGCGGTGACCTCGGCGTCGACGGCCTCGAGGTCTGCCGCCGGCGCACCGGCGTCCTCCAGCTCGCGCCGCAGGTCGCGCCAGCGCAGGTCGCGCTCCTGCGCGCCGGTCGCGCTGGTCATGCTCACGTCGAGCAGGGTGGTGGTGGTGGGGGCCAGCTCGCCCAGCACCTCGGTCAGGGACGTCACGTCCA
>JARIBR010000045.1 GCA_029258695.1 Quadrisphaera sp. | reverse complement strand
GAGGACGTCGAGATCAACCGGCGCGCCGCGGAGTCGGACCTCCTCGTCTACGTCAACGTCAACCTCGTGGCCATGGACGGCGGCCACAAGTCGGTGCCCATCGGCCTCACGTCCTACAAGTCGCTGAAGCACCACCACAACAGCCACACCATGACGCACTCGCGCTCCTTCATGGACCACGAGAGGTCGGCCATGCACCACAGCGCGTGGCGGATGGGCCGGGTCCTGAAGGACCACCTCAACATCTTCCAGATCGAGACCACCCTCGACAACGAGTGCTTCCCCAAGGCCTACGGGTTCATGCAGAAGCGGGAGTGGGAGTGGTCGGTGAAGGACCAGGCCGCCGCGCTCGGCGCGCGCCGCGGGCTGGCGCTGGCCCCCACGTCGATGCGGCGCCGCATCTTCCAGGGCGTGCGGGCGCCCTACGGTCTGACGGGCATCTCGGCGGGTGAGGTGGAGGCGGTGCACGACGCCACGCTGGCGCGCCTGCACCGCCAGCAGATGGTGGAGCTGGAGGGCCAGTCCGACGTCATGGTCCTCGGGGTGCCGTTCATCGGCCCCTACAACGTGAACTCCACGATGAACCCGATCCTCGCGGCGTGCATGGGGCTGGGGTACTACTTCAACTCCTACCGGGGGAAGCCGGTGGTGCGCAAGAACGGAGCAGTCATCCTCTACCACCCGGTGCCGGCGGCGTTCAACGCGCTGCACCACCCCTCCTACGTGGACTTCTACGACGAGGTGCTCTCGGTCTCCACCGAGCCCTCCGTCATCGAGGCGAAGTTCGAGGAGCAGTACGCGACCGACCCCTGGTACAAGCACCTCTACCGCACCTCGCACGCGTATCACGGGGTGCACCCGTTCTACATGTGGTACTGGATCAGCCACGCCCTGGACCACTGCGGGGACATCATCTGGGTGGGCGCGGAGAAGAAGTCCGTCGAGCGCATGGGCTTTCGGGCCGCGTCCACCCTCGACGACGCGCTGGCCATGGCGCAGGGCACCGTGGGGCGCTCGCCGTCGATCACCTTCCTGCACAACCCGCCGCACCTCATCGCGGACGTGCGGTGAGCGTCCTGCGGCTGCGCCCCACCCACCGGCGCGGCGGTGGGCAGCGCGGGCCGTCGCTGGCCCGCGCGGTCACCGGCGGGGTCACCGACGTGCGCCTGGCCGCCCGCGGGTGGCGCTGGGCCCGGCGGCCGCTGGTGCCCGCCTCGGCGAGCGGGTCCACGGTGGTGGCGCCGAGAGGGCCCTTCCCCACCGGGTGGGCGCGCACCCCGGCGCTCTCCGCCGTGCGCGACGCGATCCAGGCGGGCGCCCTGGTGCCGCTGCTGGCCCACCAGACCGACACGACGGTGCACGGCCGTGACGTCATCACGCGGCTGCGCGAGCTCGGTGACGGTCCGATCATCTTCGTCGCGAACCACTCGAGCCACCTCGACACGGGGCTGCTGCTCGCCGCGCTGCCCTACGCCGAGCGCCGGCGCACCCTCGTGGCGGCGGCGGCGGACTACTTCTTCGACACGTGGTGGCGCGCGAGCGGCTCGGCGCTGGTCTTCGGCACCTTCCCGCTCGAGCGGCGCGCGAGCACCGTCTCGGCCACCCCCGGTGACCTGCTGCGCGACGGGTGGAACGTCGTGCTGTTCCCCGAGGGCACCCGCTCCCCCGACGGCTGGACCCAGCGCTTCCACCTCGGCGCGGCCCACCTCTCGGTGACGGAGAACGTGCCGGTGGTGCCGCTGGGCATCCGCGGTTCCTTCGCCGCGATGCCGCGCGGACGGCGCTGGCCCACCGGCAACCCCACGGTCACCGTGCGCTTCGGTCCGCCGCTGTGGCCCGGCCCCGGCGACAGCGCGCGCACGCTGGGCCCGCAGGTGGAGCGCGCCGTGGCCGCGCTGGTCGACGAGGACTCCACCGACTGGTACTCCGCGGCGCGGCGGGCGGCGGCGGGGACCACGCCGTCGACCGCCGCCCCCGTCGTGCCCGAGGGCGTTCCGCCCGCCGCCCGCTGGCGCCGGGTGTGGGAGCGCACGCAGGCCCCGGCCGTCCGCCGCCCCCGGAAGGTCTGGCGCGGCTGACCAGCGGGCGCGTCGGCGCGTGGCCCGGCTGGGCGGCGGCCGGGGCGCCGGCTGGCGACGGGCTCGTCCCCGCGCCGGACGGGCTCGTCCCCGCGCGGGACGGGCTCGTCCCCGCGCGGGACGGGCTCGTCGGCGAGCTGCTCGTCGAGCCCGGCCGAGCCCGGCCGAGCCCGGCCCGGCGACGTGGATCCTGCACCCTCACGCCCGACGCGCCGCATCGGCGGCCCGCGGGCCGTCGCGCTTCCCGAGGACGCAGGACCCGCGTCGGCCCCGACCACCGCCTCACCTGCCGAGCTGCGTCCTGGGGGCTGAGGCCGTCGGTGAGCACCCGGGTCGCGAGCTGCTCGTCGAGCCCGTCGGTGAGCCACCGCGCGAGCCAGTCCACCCCGTCGACCCACCAGTCGTGACCCTTCGAGGCACGGCACCGCTGGCGGAGCACCCCCAGGGACGCCGCGGGGTCTGCGCTCGGACGCAGGAGCACCACGCTCCCCGCCGTGGCCAGCGCATCGCGCACCTGCGCGAACAGGCTCGGGCTGGTGACGTGGCTGTGGCCGGCCCCGAGGGCGAGGACCACGTCGGGGTGCTCCTCGACCAGGCCCACGACCGCGGCGGCCAGCGCCACCTCCCACTCACCGTGCGCCCGCTCGAACCCCACCTCCTGGATGCGCGCCCGCAGGCGCTCCGCGCTCCAGCCGACTGAGGCGTACCAGGGGGTGGCGACCTCGTCCGCGTCGACGAAGGGTCGACCCGCCAGGCCCGCCACCAGCGGCCCGACGGTGGACTTCCCCGATCCCGGGGGCCCGATGAGGACGGTGAGCGCCACGCCGCGACGCTAGCCCTGCATCCTCAGCGCGACGCGCCGCGCGGAGGGCGCGTGGCGCGGCGTGCCATCCGAGGATGCAGGGTCCGCGTCGGCTGTTCCCTGGGACCGGCCGGCGACCCCGCAGCACGGCGCCGCCCGCCTGGGTCTCCCCCGACGGGCGGCGGTGCCGCGGTGCTGCGGTGCTGCGGTGCTGCGGTGCGAGACGTCAGTCCCCGATCGGCAGCAGCTCCGCCTGGGGCTCGCCGGCCGCGTCGAACAGCTCGGCGA
>JARIBR010000003.1 GCA_029258695.1 Quadrisphaera sp. | reverse complement strand
AGCAGGCGTACCTGCTGCTCGGCGCCGCGCCCATCGAGGGCCGGTTCTCCGGGGTGGTGGACATCCCGAACGCCTGCGCCACCGTCTACCTGCCCACGTCGATCTTCGACTTCGACGTCCGGCCCGGGCCGGGCGGGCCGCACCAGATCGACCCGGGGATCGGGGCGCCGCGCTCCGCGTCCTCCTGAGCCACCGGGCGCCCCTGGCCACGAGCGGCCAGGGGCGCCCGGTGAGCGGTGTCCCGCACGGACAGGTTCGTCCCTGTGGACGGGAGCGCTCCGCTGTCGCCGCCGCCGGGCACGATGGACGCCATGACGTCGACCCCGACCGCCACGCCGGCCACCGCGCCGCCCGTCACGACGAGCGGCGGAGCCGAGGAGGACCTGCGGACCGCCGCCGAGTCCCAGCTGCGGGCGCTGGCCGGCGACGGCGCGGTGCTGCGCGACGACCAGTGGACCGCCATCGAGGCGCTGTCGGCCGCCCACCGCCGCGTCGTGGTCGTCCAGCGCACCGGCTGGGGCAAGTCCGCCGTCTACTGGGTCGCCACCGCGCTGAACCGCGCCGCGGGCGCCGGGCCCACCCTGGTGGTCTCCCCGCTGCTAGCCCTCATGCGCGACCAGGTGGCCGCCGCCGAGCGCTCGGGCCTGCGGGCGGCGACGCTCAACTCCTCCAACATGGACGACTGGTCCGCCATCGAGGGGCGCCTGGCCGCTGACGACGTGGACGTGCTGCTCATCTCCCCCGAGCGCCTGAACTCTGCCGGCTTCCGCGCCCGCGTCATGCCGCACCTCACCCCCCGCCTGGGGATGCTCGTGGTCGACGAGGCGCACTGCATCTCCGACTGGGGCCACGACTTCCGCCCCGACTACCGGCGGATCGCCACCGTGCTCGCCACCCTCTCCCCCGGAACCCCGGTGCTCGCCACGACGGCCACGGCCAACGGCCGGGTGATCGCCGACGTCGCGACCCAGCTCGGCACCGACACCCTGACGCTGCGCGGGCCGCTGGAGCGGGCGAGCCTGGCCCTGTCCGTCGTCGACACCCCCGACGTGCCCACCGCCTACGCGTGGGTCGCCGAGCACCTCGCCGAGCACGCCGCCCGGGGGCAGTCCGGGATCGTCTACACCCTCACCGTCGCCGAGACCACCCGCCTGGCCGAGTTCCTGCGCGCCCGCGGGCTGGCCGTCGCCGCGTACTCCTCCGCCACCGACCCCGCCGACCGCGAGCGCCACGAGAAGGCGCTGCTCGCCGGGGAGCTCACCGCCCTGGTCGCCACGTCGAGCCTGGGCATGGGCTACGACCACCCGCGGCTGTCCTTCGTCGTCCACCTGGGGGCGCCGAGCTCGCCGGTCGCGTACTACCAGCAGGTCGGGCGGGCGGGGCGCGCGTTGGACGGTGCGGTGGGTGTGGTGCTGCCCACGGCGGCGGACCAGCGGATCTGGGCGTTCTTCGACTCCACGGCCTTCCCCCCGGAGGACGTGGTGCGCCGCGTCCTCGACGCACTGGCCGAGCACGGCGGTCCGATGCCGGTCACCGCGCTGGAGCAGGCGGCGCGGTTGCGCCGCGGGCGCCTGGAGTCGCTGCTGAAGGTCCTCGACGTCGAGGGAGCCGTGGAACGGGCCGAGGGGGGCTGGGTCGCGACGGGCCGGGAGTGGCACTACGACGCGGAGCGCATCGCGGGGGTGGCTGCTGCGCGCCGCGCGGAGCAGGACGTGATGCGCCGCTACCTCTCGCAGACCCGCTGCCTCATGAGGACGCTGCGCGAGGAGCTCGACGACCCGGGAGCGGAGGACTGCGGGCGCTGCTCGGTGTGCACGCGAACCCTGCCGGACCCCGGCGCGACGCTGGACGCCTCCGGCGCGCCGTCGGACGAGTGGGGCGTGGGCCGGGAGTCGGTGGCCGCAGCGCTGGCGCACCTGCGCAGCCAGACCACGGAGATCGCCCCGCGCCGCCAGTGGCCGCCGGGCGCGAGCCGGCGCGGGCGCATCACCGCGGAGCACCGCGCCGAACCGGGACGGGCCCTGGCGCTGGCCACCGACCCGGCGTGGGGCCGCGCGGTGGAGGCCTCGCTGAGCGACGGGCGGGTGTCCGACGAGGTGTTCGACGGGGTCGTCGCGACCCTCGCGCGGTGGGGCTGGCCGTCGGGGCGCCCGACGTGGGTGACGTGGGTGCCCTCGCGCCGCCGGGGCGCGCTGCTGGAGGACCTCGCGACCCGCATCGCCGCGAAGGGTCGGATGCAGCTGGCCTCACCGCTGGCCGCTGCCGACGCCGGCCCGCACCAGGACGCCGCGGAGACCGCCGTGGCCGCCGCCGAGGGACCGCTGGGCCGGCTCCACCTCGCTGACGGCGCCCAGGTGCCCGACGGGCCCGTGCTGCTGGTCGACGACACCGCCCGCTCCACGTGGACGCTGACCGTCGCCGCGGGCGTGCTGCGCGACGCCGGGTCAGGGCCCGTCTACCCGCTGGTGCTCCACCAGCAGGTGTGAACGACACCAGCAGAGCGCGGGGTGCACCGTGATGCAGATCCCAGCTTTGCTGCACCGCGATGTAGCCTGGCTCGATGCGGACGACCATCGACCTCCCGGAGGACCTGCACTCCCTCACCACTGCCGTCGCCCGGGATGCGGGGACCTCGCTCAGCGAGACGGTCGCCTCGCTCCTGCGCGCCGCCCTCGGTGCCCCCGGTCCGTTCACCGTGAGCACCAGCCCGGTCACCGGGCTCACCGTGCTCTCCACCGGTCGTACCGTCACGAGCGAGGACGTCCGATCCCTCGAGGACGAGGAGTGATCGCGCTCCTCGACGCCAACGTGCTCATCGCCCTGACCGTCGGTGATCACGTGCACCACGAGGCGAGCGAGTCGTGGCTCGCCTCGTGGCCTGGATCCTTCGCCTCGTGCCCCATCACGCAGGGCGCCCTGGTCCGCTTCCTGGTGAGGGCCGGCAGCACCTCGACCGTCGCCTCCACCATCGTTCATGACCTCGGCGCCTCGACCCGCCACCGGTTCTGGCCGGACGACCAGGGGTACGACACGGTGGACCCGCGCGGTGTCGTCGGGCACCGCCAGGTCACCGACGCCTACCTGGCGGGTCTGGCCCGCGCCCACGGCGGGCGGCTGGCGACGTTCGACAAGGCGTTGGCCCTGCTCCACCCCGACGTCGCGGTCCTCGTCGACGCACCGACGTGAGAGCGCTGCTGGCCTCCGTAGGGTCGGGTCGTGACCTCCACCGCCTCACCGACCTCACCCGCTGCACCCGTCGAGCCGCCGCTGGCCACCCGCGTCCCCACCGAGCGGCGCCACCACGGCGACGTGGTCGTCGAGGAGTACGAGTGGCTGCGCGACCTCGAGGACCCGGCGGTGCGCGCGCACGTCGACGCCGAGAACGCCTGGGCTGAGGCCCGCACGGCCCACCTGGCCGGCCTGCGCGAGCAGATGTTCACCGAGACGAAAGAGCGCACGCGCGAGGACGACGTCTCGGTGCCCGCCCGCGACGGTGACTGGTGGTACTACCGGCGCACCGTGGCGGGTGGCCAGCACGCGCTGCTCTGCCGGGTGCCCGCCCTGCTCGAGACCGGTGGCGACGAGGCGAGCACCGGCACCGGCGAGGCCGACGCCGCGTGGGAGCCGCCCGCGGTGGGCGAGGACGGCGGCCCGCTGCCGGGCGAGCAGGTGATGCTCGACGCCAACGCCGAGGCCCGCGACCACCCGTTCTTCGCGCTCGGCGCCGCGTCGGTCAGCCCCGACGGACGGTTGCTGGCGTGGTCGTCCGACACCTCCGGCGACGAGCGCTTCACCCTGCGCGTCCGCGAGCTGGCGACCGGCACGGACCTCGCCGACGAGGTGCCCGGCGTCTTCTACGGCGCGACCTGGGCCTCGGACTCGGCCACCGTGCTCTACACGGTGGTCGACGACGCGTGGCGCCCCCACGAGGTGCGCCGCCACGCCGTCGGCGCCCCCGTGGCCGACGACGCGCTGGTCCACCGCGAGGACGACGCCCGCTACTGGCTGGGGGTGGGGCGCACCCGCAGCGGGCGCCACCTGGTGCTCGCGTCCGGGTCGAAGACCACCAGCGAGGTGTGGCTGCTCGACGCCGACGACCCCGCCGGGACGCCGCGCTCGGTGGCCGGGCGCCGGACCGGCGTGGAGTACGACGTGGAGCACGCCGTCCTCGGGGGGCGCGACGCCCTGCTGGTGCTGCACGACGACGGCGCCACCGACTACGAGCTGTCGGTGCTGATGGCCGGCGACGACGGCGGGTACGGCGACCCCGCCACCGCGCACGAGCGCTGGCGCCCCGTCGTGCCCCACGAGCCCGGGCGCCGCCTGGAGGACGTCGACGCCTTCGCCGGGCACCTCGCGGTCTCCTACCGCCGCGACGCCCTGCCCCGCGTGGCCCTGGTCGACGTCGCCCCGGACGGCGCGCTCTCCCAGCCCCGCGAGGTCGAGGGGCCCACCGCGCTGGCGGTGACCGAGGTCGGCAGCAACCGGTCCTTCGAGACGCCGCTGCTGCGCCTGGCGCAGACCTCCTTCGTCCTGCCCGCCACGGTCACCGACCTGCACGTCGCCAGCGGCGCCCAGCACGTGCGGCGCACCACCGACGTGCCCGGCTACGACCCCGCCGGCTACACCGAGGAGCGCACCTGGGCGACGGCTCCCGACGGCACGCAGGTGCCCGTCTCCGTGGTGGCCAGGGCCGGGACGCCGCGCGACGGGTCCGCGCCCGGCGAGCTGTACGGCTACGGCAGCTACGAGATCAGCATGGACCCCTCGTTCTCCCCCTCCCGGGTCTCCCTGCTCGACCGCGGCGTCGTCTACTCCGTCGCCCACGTGCGCGGCGGCGGGGAGATGGGCCGCGGCTGGTACGACGACGGCAAGCAGCTGGCCAAGACCAACACCTTCACCGACTTCGTCGCCGCCGCCGAGCACCTCGTCGCCGGCGGGTGGGTGGACCGCCAGCGCCTCGTCGCCTCCGGCCGCTCGGCGGGCGGGCTGCTCATGGGCGCCGTGCTCAACCTGGCGCCGCACCGCTTCGCCGGGGTGCTCGCCGGCGTGCCCTTCGTCGACCCGCTGACCACGATGCTCGACGAGTCGCTGCCCCTGACGATCACCGAGCAGGAGGAGTGGGGCGACCCGATCCGCGACGCCGACGTGTACGCGCTCATGAAGACCTACGCGCCCACGGAGAACCTGCCCGGCTCACCGGCCGCCGGCGGACCCGGATCGCTGCCGGAGCGGCTGCCCGCGGTGCTGGCGACCACGAGCCTGCACGACACGCGCGTCTCCTACGTCGAACCGGCGAAGTGGGTGGCCCTGATGCGCGTGCTGTGGCCCGGCGGCGCCCCGGCGACGCTGCTGCGCACCGAGGTGGACGGCGGGCACGGCGGGCGCTCGGGGCGCTACGAGGCCTGGCGCGAGCGGGCGTGGGAGAACGCCTGGGTCCTCGACGTGCTGGGGCTCGCGGGCGACGACGCACCGCGCCACGACGGGTCACGAGCCGACGGGCCAGGGCAGCGGTGAAGGTCTCGGAGCGCGCCGAGCGCGTCGCGCCGTTCTACGCGCTGACCTTCGGCGCGCGCGCCGCTGCGCTCGAGGCCGACGGTCACGACGTGGTGCGCCTGAGCATCGGCGAGCCCGACGTCGGGGCCCCGCCTGCGGTGCGCGCCGCGATGGCGAGCGCCATGGACGGCCGGCCGCTGCCCTACACCCACCCCACGGGCCTGCTCGAGCTGCGCGAGGCGATCGCCGGGTTCTACCGCGAGCGCCACCGCGTCGAGGTGGACCCGGCGCGGATCATCGTCACGTCCGGGGCGTCCGCGGCCCTGCTGCTCGTGCTCGCCGCCACCACCGACGCCGGGGACGACGTGGTGCTCGCCGACCCGTCCTACCCGTGCAACCGGCAGATGGTCGAGAGCCTCGGCGCGCGGGTCGCCGTCGCCGCGACCACCGCGGCCAGCCGCTACCAGCTCAGCGCCGACTCCGCCGCGCAGGCGTGGACGGACGTGACGGCGGCCGTCATGGTGGCCTCGCCGTCGAACCCCACCGGCACGTCGATCGCCCCCGAGGAGCTGGACGCCGTCTGCGCGATGGCCCGCGAGCGCGGGGCGTGGCGCATCGTGGACGAGATCTACCTCGATCTCGCCGACCACGACGACGCCGGCCGCGCCCCGCGCAGCGTGCTGGCGAGGGACGACGAGGCCATCGTCATCAACAGCTTCTCGAAGTACTTCGGCATGACGGGCTGGCGCCTGGGCTGGTGCGTGGTGCCCGAGCAGCTGGCGCCCGCGGTGGAGCGTCTGGCGATGAACTGGTTCATCTGCGCCTCCGCTCCCGCCCAGCAGGCGGCGCTCGCCGCGTTCACCCCGGAGTCCCTCGCGCTGTGCGAGGAGCGGCGCGTGGAGCTGCTGGCGCGCCGGGCGATCGTCCTCGACGGCCTGGCGCGCCTGGGGCTCGACGTGCCCGTGGCACCCGACGGGGCGTTCTACGTCTACGTCGACGTCTCGAGCACCGGGCTGGGCTCCTGGGAGCTCTGCGAGCGCGCCCTGGAGGAGGCGCACGTCGCGCTGACGCCGGGCGCGGACTTCGGGACGGCGACCGCGCAGACGCACGTGCGGCTGTCCTACGCGACGTCGCGAGAGCAGCTCACCGAGGGGCTGCGACGGCTGGGCACGGTCCTCGACGGGCTGCGCGGCGCCTGAGGACCACCGGGGCAGAGTTCCTGTGGAGCGCCAGCGGGCTCACCCGGAGGTCAGGGCGCCCGCTCGCTCGAGCTCGGCGCGGATGCGCCCGGCGACCTCGGCGGCCTCCCCGGGCTCGTAGCGCCGACGCGGGCCGAGGAAGTACCGCAGGCCATCGCTGCCGGTGCGCGGGATGACGTGCTGGTGGACGTGCGGGACGCTCTGGCTGACGACGTTGTTGACCAGCAGCAGCGCGCCGTCGGCGCCGGTGGCGGCCTCCACGGCGCGCTGGAGCGCCTGGCCGGTGCGCAGCCACTCGTCGGCGAGGTCGGTGGGCAGGTCGTCGTAGGTCTGGACGTGCACGGCGGGCACCAGCAGCACGTGGCCGGGGAACAGCGGGTGGATGTCGAGGAAGGCGACGAGGCGCGGCGAGCGGTGCACCACGTCGGCGGGCGCCTCGCCGGCGACGATGGGGCAGAAGGCGCAGGGCCCGTCGAAGTCGCGGGGGGTGTAGGCCTGCCGGTACTTGCGTTCGGTCACCGGCGAACTCTGCCGCACCGCGGGCCCGCCCGCTCAGGGACGGATCATCGTCACGCCGGCCGGCGCCTGGCCGCGCGCCGTGGCGCGCATCGCGTCGGGCACCTCGTCGAGGCCGATCCACGTGGTCACGAGGTCCTGCGGGCGCAGCCGGCCGGTGACGACGAGGTCCACCAGGCCCGGGTAGTCGCGGGCGTCCAGCCCGTGGCTGCCGAGCAGGGTGAGCTCGTGGCTGACCACGCGGCTGACGCGCACGACCGGGTCCTCGGGCAGCAGGCCGACCTGCACGTGGCGTCCGCGGCGGGCCAGGCTGAGCAGCGCGGTGTCGAGCGCGGACCCGCGCCCGAGCGCGTCGACGCTGACGCCGACGCCGCCCGGCAGCAGGTCGCGGACGACCGTGGCCACCTGCTCGCTCGAGCGGTCGACGGCGTTGACCGTCATGACCGCTCCCGCGGCGCGGGCCCGGGCCAGGGCCCCGGGGTCCACGTCGACGGCCACGACGTCGGCGCCGGCGCAGACGGCGAGCATCACCGCGGACAGGCCGACGCCGCCGCACCCGACGACGAGGACCCGCTCGCCGGCGGCGACCTGCGCCAGCAGGGTCACGGCGCGGTAGGCGGTGGCGAACCGGCAACCCAGGAGGGCCGCGGCGCCCGCGTCGACGGTGTCGGGGACGGCCACGAGGTTCGCGTCGGCGTGGTGCACGGCCACCTTCTCGGCGAAGGAGCCGTCGTGGGTGAAACCGGGCTGGGTCTGGTTCCGGCACACCTGCCCGTTGCCGGAGGCGCACTCGGGGCAGGCGCCGCACGCGCAGACGAACGGGGTGGTCACGCGCTGGCCGACGCGCCAGCGCTCCACGCCGTCGCCGACCGCGTCGACGTGGCCCACGAGCTCGTGACCGAGGGTGATCGGCGGCGTCACGTCGACGTCGTGGCCCTCCCAGGCGCGGACGTCGCTGCGGCACAGCCCCGTGGCCTCGACCGCGATGACCACCCCGCCGGACGGCGGGAGCGGCTCGGGCACCTCCTGCACGCTCAGCGCTCCGCCGAAGGTCTCGTACCGCACCGCCCGCACCCGGTGAAGGCTAGGGCCAGGGCACGCTCCGCGCGATCAGAGGACGTCCTCCTCCTGGGCCCTGCGCACGAGCTCCTCCGCGTCGAGCTCGGTGAGCAGACCCTGCTCCACCTTCTCGCGGGCGTCGGCGGCGAGCTGGTCGACGACGTCGGCGTCGTCGTCGTACAGGTCCTCCAGGGTGGCCCGGTCGAGGGGCACCTCGTAGCCGGCGATGAAGCAGAACGACGCGCCGGTGGCCGTGCCGTTCCACGTGGAGACCGGCACGTCGAGGAGCGGGGTGCGCCACCCGCCGCGCACGTTGCCGAACCGGTCGAGCACCGGCTCGCCGTACCGCACGGCGATCGGGTCCGTGCGGGGCGGCGCCACGCCGTCGCGCACCCAGTCGTCGAGGTGGCGCAGGGACGCGTCGAAGAAGACCTGGCTGGGGAAGCGGCTGCGCGGGCCCTGGTCGCACCGCTGGGGCGGGACGTCGCGCCCGGCCGCGACGATGTCCTGCGCGGCGGCGGAGGAGTACAGCTCGAACGGGGTGGCGTGGCCGGCGCCGGCCATCTCGTGGTGGCGGAACCGGTCGCCGGGCACGTCGCTGTCGGGACGGCGCGAGCCGATGCCGAGCAGGTAGTCCGACTGCGACATGAGCTGGACGACGGGGACGCCGATGCCGTAGAGGTCGCGCCGGGGGTCGTCGACCGGCGGGCGCGCCTCGCACTGGTTCATGGGGTAGGCCCCGGCGAAGGCGCCGCCGGCGACGCCGAGGAGGTACCCGTCGTAGGTGGGAGCGCCCTGCGCCTCCACCACGAGCGGCTGGATCGCCTTCGCGTAGTTGACGAGGTACCCGCCGGTCTGGGAGTACCCGAAGCCGTAGGCCTTCGTCACCGCGCTGGCGTCCCCGCCGTAGGTGAGCGGGTTGGTGCTCTGGCCGCTGCGCAGCCAGTTCCCGACCTGCGTGTAGACGTCCCAGACCAGCCCGTTCTCCGTCTCCTGGGCGGTGTCGTCGGGCAGCGGGGTCGGTGGGGTCGACTCGTCGGCGTCCTCGTCGACCACCGAGCAGTTCCCGGGGTCGTCGACGGGCAGGGGGTTGGCGTAGGAGAGGTCGGCGTAGCGCCGTGGGTCGAAGTTCTTCAGCGCGTCCACGGCGACCGGCTTGGCCGTGATGCCCACCCAGGCATCACCGTGGTCCACCATCTCGCGGCCGGCCATCGCCCAGCCGATGTTGAGGTCGAAGAGGTTGGAGGGGTTGAGCATCTCCACGACGACGGTGCCGCTGAAGTCCGCGGCGTCCGCGGGGCGGCGCACGACCACCCTCGTGGTGTACGGCGCGTCCGGGGTCCGGACGACCGCCGGCGCGTCCTGCGGCCACGAGTAGACGTTCGAGGTGCCGGAGACCAGCAGCTCCTCCTCGACGTAGCCGACCTCGCCGAGGTCTTCTGGGACCTGCTGGTGGGCGGCGCCGCCGAAGGCGTACGAGTCACCGGTCTGCGGCAGCGGACCGGTGACCTCTGTGGGCAGGTCCGGCGCGGTGGCGCTCGGCGTCACGGGGGCCGTGCTCGCGGCGGCCGTGGCCGGAGCGGCGAGCGCCGACGGGCTCGTCGCGGCGAGCAGCGACGCGGCGAGGCCCGCGGCCAGCAGGCCCCGGCCTGCTCTCCCGGCCGTGGACTGCGGGTGGTGGGTCATGGTCGCTCCCTCGCCGGCTCCCCCGGCACGTCCTCGTGCGGGGACGGCCACCGCGGCGACCGTGACGTGAGCGTAGGGGACAGAGCGTGACAAGGCATCCGTGCGGGGCGAGCAGGAGCGCCCGTCAGCCGTCGCGCCTTCAGTGCGCGCCGCCGAGGTTGAGCACCACCACGCCGGCGACCACGAGGAGCGTGCCCACCACCTTCGCGCTGGTGATGGGCTCCCCGAGGAAGGTCGCGCCGATGACGACGATGGCCACCGTCCCGAGCGCCGCCCACACCGCGTACGCCACGCTCACCTCGATGTCCCGCACGGCCAGGGCGAGCAGACCGGTGGCCGCCACGTAGCCGACCACCACGCCCAGCGTGGGCCAGAGGCGCGTGAAGCCGGCGGTGGCAGGGAGCAGGGCGGTGCCAGCCACCTCGGCGGCGATGGCGAGGGCGAGGAAGAGGTAGGCCACGGGCGCAGTGTGCCCGCAGCAGGGACCGGCCGGTCGGTGGACCGGGGCCCCGCGCGGCGCGCGGCCCGCGGCCCGGCCCCGCTCTGGCGCGGGCCCCGCCGTTGCACCCCGCGGACCGGCGCACCAAGATCGAGCACGACGCCGTGGCCAGCGCCGGCCACGGCACCCGATCGTGGAGGCTCACCATGGACAGCTACTTCTTCCCCGACCCGGCCTCCGCGGTGCTCGACGCCGCGCGCGGTCTCGCCGCGACGTGGCCCGCCACCCTCGCCGTGCACGAGTCGCCGCTCTACCTCACCGCCACCGCGCCCGCCCCCGAGCGCAGCGTCGCGATCGTCTCCGGGGGCGGCGCCGGCCACGAGCCGATGCACGCGGGTTTCGTCGGGCGCGGCGGCCTCGACGCCGCGGTGCCCGGTGAGATCTTCACCTCCCCCCACAACCGGGCGGTCTACGAGGCCTCACGGGCCGTCGCGAAGCCCGGCGGCGTGCTGCACGTGGTGAAGAACTACACCGGTGACGTCATCAACTTCCGCGTCGCCGCCGAGCGCCTGGCCGCCGAGGGCGTGGAGTGCGCCACGGTGCTCGTCGACGACGACCTCGCGACGGCCAGCGACGAGACGGACACCGGGCGCCGCGGCACCGCGGCCACGGTCGCGGTGGAGAAGATCCTCGGGGCCGCCGCCGACCGCGGTGCGTCGCGGGCCGAGCTGGCCGAGCTCGGCGCCGCCGTCGTCGAGAACGCCCGTTCCCTCGCCGTGGCCACGCGGGCGCAGACCGCCCCGGGCACCGGCCGGCCCGCCTTCGACCTCGCCGACGGCGAGCTGGAGTACGGCGTGGGCATCCACGGCGAGCGCGCCGTGGAGACCATCGAGGCCCCGAGCACGCCGGAGCTGCTGGAGCGGATGGTCGGTGAGCTGCTGGGCGCGGTGCAGCCCGGGGAGGACGGGCTGCTGCTGATCGTCAACGGGCTGGGCTCGGCCACCGACCTGGAGATGCACGCGGTGCGCGCCGCCGTCGGTGACCTGCTCGCCGCGCGCGAGGCCCCGCTGAGCGCCGCGCTCGTGGGCACGTACACGGCGGCGCTGGACATGCGCGGGTTCTCGCTCACCCTCGTGGGTCTGCAGGCGGGCTGGCTCGAGCTGTGGCTGGCTCCGAGCGAGGTGCCGGCGTGGCCCGCGCTGCAGCGGTCCGCCGCCGAGGCGCCCCGGGCCGCAGGGGCGGGGACGGCGAACTCCGGCGCCGCCGGCGACGCGGACCGCTCGGCCGCCTCGGA
This sequence comes from Quadrisphaera sp., assembly GCA_029258695.1. The sequence goes on along the minus strand of JARIBR010000003.1, from coordinate 3,835 downwards.
CCGGGGCGCGGCGATCGTCGCGCGCTACGCCGACGACGTCGACGCCGCCCACGAGGACCTCACCCGCCTGGACCAGCTCTCCGGCGACGGTGACTTCGGCGACAACCTCACCGGCGGGCTCCGCCGGGCACGCGAGGCCCGGGGCGCGGACCTCACGGCGGCCGCGCGGGCGTTCCTCGACGGGGTCGGCGGCACGTCGGGGCCGCTGTTCGGCCTGGTCCTGCAGTCCCTCGCGACCTCTGACGTGCAGCAGGGCCCCGCAGGACTGGCCGGGGCGCTCGCCGAGGCCCTGGAGGCGGTGCAGCGGGTCGGCGGCGCGCAGGTGGGCGACCGCACCCTCGTCGACGCCCTGTCCCCCGCGGCCGACGCCGCCCGGGAGGCCGGCGACGGTGGGGCGGCGGTGGCCGCCGCGCGCGCCGCCGCCGAGGGCGCGACGGGCACCTCGTCCCTGCGCGCTCGCCGCGGGCGGGCCAGCTACGTGGGTGAGCGCGCGGTGGGCTCCCCCGACCCCGGCGCCGTGGGCCTGGCGATGCTGCTCCTGGCCGTCGCCGCCGTCGACGACCCGGACGGTGCGCGTGACCTCCCGACGCCGCAGGAGCTGGCGGGTGAGGCCGCCGACGCCGCGGAGCAGCACGGCGGCTGATCGCCACGATCCGGCAGGGTGGGCCCATGACCCGCGTCGGTGCGATCTTCGTCCCCCAGTACGCCCCCGAGCAGCTGCGCGGCGTCGCGCGCGCGGCCGACGCCGCGGGGGTCGACGAGCTGTGGCTGTGGTAGGACTGCTTCTTCGAGGCCGGGGTCTCCGCCGCGGCGGCGGCGCTGGCGTGGACGGAGCGGATCGGCGTGGGCATCGGGCTGATGCCCACCCCGCTGCGGAACGTCGCGCTCACCGCGATGGAGGTCTCGACCCTCGCCCGGCTCTTCCCCGGACGCCTGCTGCCCGGGATTGGTCACGGGGTGCAGCCGTGGATGGCGCAGGTGGGCGCGAAGGTCGCCTCCCCCCTGACGCTGCTGCGCGAGCAGGCGGGTGCCCTGCGGTCCCTGCTCGACGGCGAGCGCGTCACCACCGACGGGCGCTACGTGCACCTCGAGGACGTGGCGCTGGACTGGCCGCCCCAGGTGCGCGTGCCCCTGCTGATCGGCGCGGAGGGCCCGAGGACGCTCCACCTGGCCGGGGAGGTGGGTGACGGGACGATCCTCCCGGGAGGCACCACGCCGACGCGGCTGCACGCGGCGCGCCAGCAGGTCGACGCCGGCCGCGAGGCCGCGGGGCGCAGCGACCACCACGACGTCACGGTGTTCGTGCCCGCCGCCACCGGTCCCGGCGCTGGCGAGCGCATCGCCGCGAACCAGCGGGCGTGGGGCTTCGACGCCGGCGAGCACCTCAGCGTCCACGGCAGCGCGGAGCAGGTCGCCGAGGGGCTGGCGCCGTGGGTGGAGGCCGGCGCCGACGCGATCGCCCTGCAGCCCACCGCGGACGACCCGGACCCGGAGGCGTTCATGGCCTTCGTGGGTGAGCAGGTGCGCCCGCTGCTGGCCTGAACGGGCGGCGTCGGCCGGCGTCGAGCCTCAGGACACGCGGGTGCGCCGGCGCCCCAGCTCGTACCCGACGAGGACGGCGATCCACAGCGCGGTGATGGGCACCACGAGCAGGAGCATCGCGGCGCTGAACGGGCCGACGGCCGCGCTGGAGCCGGCGTCGAGGAGCAGCCACGCGGTGTACGCGGCGTAGTAGCCGACGAGCACCGCGCCCTCCCAGCGGCTGATCACGGCGCCGGTGAACGCCAGCGGCAGCAGCACCATGGCGACGGAGACCATGAACGGCAGGTCCACGGCGATCGCGGAAGGGTCCACGGGCACCCCGTCGGGGGCGATCAGCCCGGCGACGCCCAGGACCGCGCCGAGGTTGAGGATGCAGCTGCCGGCGACGTTGCCCACCGCCATGCCCACCTGCTTGCGCACGGCGGCCACGAGCGAGGTCATCAGCTCGGGCAGCGACGTGCCGATGGCGACCACGGTCAGGCCGATGACGAGGTCGGAGACCCCCCAGGCCCGCGCGATGTCGGAGGCGCCGCTGACCAGGGCCCGAGCCCCCACCACGAGCAGGGCCACGCCGACCACGACGAGCAGGAGGTCCTTGGGGACGCTGCGGGCGGGCTGGCCGTCGTCGCCGCCGCTGGAGCGCCGACGCAGGCCCATGATCGTCGCGAACGCCAGGTAGCCCAGCGCCGCGAGCACCAGGAAGAGCCCGTCGAGGCGCGAGAGCTCGCCGTCGAGGGCCAGCAGGAGGGCGACGACCGAGAGGGCGATCATGATGGGGATGTCGGAGCGCACCAGCTGGCGGCCGACGGCGATGGGCGCCACGAGCGCGGTGACGCCCAGGACGAGCAGCACGTTGATGATGTTGCTGCCGACGACGTTGCCGAGCGCCACCCCGGAGCTGCCGGTGAGCGCCGCGTCGACGGTCACGGCCATCTCGGGGGCCGAGGTGGCGAGCGCGACGACCGTGAGGCCGACCACGAGCGGGGACATGCCGAGCGTGCGTGCCACCCCGCTGGCGCCGCGGACCAGGACCTCGCCGCCGGCGACGAGGGCGAGGAGGCCGCCGATCACCAGCAGGACGGCGGTCAGGCTCACCTGCCGACCCTAGCCGCGGGCGCAGATCGTGTCCGGCGGCCCGGCGTGCGGCGCAGAGGAGGGCCGACGGCTGGACCGCGATCAACCGGCGACGATCAGCCGGCGACGAGGCGCACGCTGCCCTCGCCGTCCACGCTGACCACCGCCCCGAGGGCCAGCTGCGCGCCGCGGCGGGTCTCGACCTCACCGTCCACCCGCACCAGCCCCTGAGCCAGGAGCGGCCGGACGTCCGAACCGTTCTCCACCAGGGAGGCGAGCTTCAGCAGCTGCCCCAGCCGGATCGACCCGCCGGCCACCTCCACCTCGCGCACCTCGTCCACGAGGCCAGGGTGCCCCACGGGGGCAGCCCCCGCGCACGGTGAGCGGCGGTCATCGCGGGACGGAGGTCCCGGGGCGATCACGGGCCGGGTGGGATAGGCATGAGCCATGACCGTCGACCTCGCGCGCCCCGCCCACCCCACGCCCCCGGTCGGGGGTGACGCCGCCGAGAGCGCCCGGGACGACGTCACCGCCCTGGATGAGAGGACGCTGCAGGTCATCGACCGCTGGTGGCGGGCGAGCAACTACCTCTCCGTGGGCCAGATCTACCTCATGGGCGACCCGCTGCTGCGGGAGGAGCTGGGCCCGCTGGCGGTCAAGCCGCGCCTGCTCGGGCACTGGGGCACCACGCCGGGGCTGAACCTCGTCTGGGCCCACGCCAACCGCTGCATCCGCGAGCGGGACCTCGATGCGATCTTCGTCGCCGGCCCGGGCCACGGCGGCCCGTCCGTGGTGGCCAACGCGTGGCTGGAGAACTCCTGGAGCGAGGTCTACCCGAACGTCACGCGCGACGAGGCCGGCATGGCTCGGCTGTTCAAGCAGTTCTCCTTCCCCGGCGGCATCCCCTCCCACGCCGCGGCCGACGTGCCCGGCTCGATCCACGAGGGCGGCGAGCTCGGGTACTCCCTCTCGCACGCCTTCGGCGCGGTCCTCGACGACCCGGAGCTCACCGTCTTCTGCGTCATCGGCGACGGCGAGGCGGAGACCGGCGCCCTGGCCGGCTCGTGGCAGACCACCCACTTCCTCGACGCGGCGCACGACGGCGCCGTCATCCCGGTCCTGGCGCTCAACGGCTTCAAGATCGCCAACCCCACGGTCCTCGCCCGCATGGGCGAGGACGAGCTGGACGCCACGCTGCGCGGCGGCGGGTGGGAGCCGC
>JARIBR010000204.1 GCA_029258695.1 Quadrisphaera sp. | reverse complement strand
GGAGAGCGAGAGCGAGTACCGGTTCAGCAGCATCCCGATGCGGCTGGTGGGGCTTCTCATGCCCGGCAGCTTCCGCAAGCAGTCACACCAGCACATGCAGGACTTCAAGGCGTTCGCCGAGCAGGGGGCAGACGTCCGCGACGCAAGAACCTGACTGTTCAGGCTCTCCGCAGACACAGCCAGCCGGTGCTCTCCAACCACTTCCCCGCCGGCAAGGACGCGATCGTCGTCGCGGTCGCCCTGCAGGTCTTCACCGGAGGTCTTCGCCGAGGTCGTCTTGGGGTCTGAGTAGCAACGGTGCAGGATCGTGCGCTAAGTCTGCTGCGGCGGTGCGCGTGGTTCGCCGGCACGGTCTCGCTCCGGCGCGGTGGCGCTGTCTTGTAGCGCTGGGTCCTGGGGCCTGCTGGTCCGCTGGTAGGGGCGGTCTCGTCAGGGTGGGGTGTACCCGTTGATGCAGGCGTCCACCTCACCTGCCCAGTACGGGAGGTCGTCGTACTCCCACCGCGCGTGGCGGTCGAGGAGCCAGGCGGTGCTGGGACGGAGGGCCCCGGGGTCGACGCCCCACTCGCGCAGCGCGTTGAGCGACCATGTGGTCGCCGTCCACGGCTGCCCCGGCTAGTCCTCGCTGGCGTCGGCGGGGAAATAGGCTCCGCCCGCCCACCGCCCGTCATCGTCCTGGTAGGAGAGCAGCCGCGCCCCGAAGCCCTCCCTCGCGACCCGGGCTCGCGTGGCTTCCCAGACCTCTTCGGGCTCGCCGGCCAGGTCGCGCTGGACCTGCCAGCGCAGGCTCGGATCGCCGTCCAGAAGCCAGGCCAGCAGCGCGTGATCCACCACGTCGGCACGCTAGCGCGCGGCCACGAACCTCACCAGGACGTGCCTCCATCGCGAGCGCGGCGTCAGTCAACCGCCAGTGCGGGGGCGCCGTTCCAGTCCACGAGCTGGATGATCACCGCGTTGGGGTCGCGGACCTGGAAGGCGCGCTCGCCCCACTCCTCGACCGTCAGCGGCACCGTGATCGCCACCCCCGCGGCCTGCAGGCGCTCCAGCTCGACCTCGAGGTCGTCGACAGTGAAGGCCAGGATCATCCCGGCCGCGACCTCCTCGCGCTGATCGACGGGCAGCGTAGCCAGCCCGCGGCGCAGGAACACCACGCTGGCCCCCGCGTCGGGCCGTGACAGCGAGGCGAAGCCGTCGGCGGCCATGTCCTGGGTGAAACCGAAGTGCTCCACCAAGAACCCCGCGGAGGCGCCGGGGTCGGCGACGGTGAGCGAGAGCGTGGTCGCGGTGATCTTCATGGCACCCATCCCTGATCGACGTACGGTGTACGGAGATCAACGTACGGTATTCATCCGGTGTTCCCCAGCCATCCCGCCGCGCTCTCCGGCCGGCGGGGATGATGGACCGGTGGCCGACAGCACCAGCTCGAGCGAGCCGGCGCGCACCTTGGCGCTGCTCTGGCGCGACCACCCCGCAGCCGCCGGAGGCGTCCGGCGCGGACCTCACCGAGGTCTGGACGTCGACGCCGTGGTGAGCGCCGCGATCGCCCTGGCCGACGCGCAGGGACTGGGCGCGCTGAGCATGCGCGCCCTGGCCCAGCACCTGGGGATCGGGACGATGAGCCTCTACACCTACGTGCCCGGACGTGGGGAGCTGCTCGACCTCATGGTCGACGCCCTCTACGCCGGCATGCCCCGCCCGCCCCACGACGAGGACCAGGGGTGGCTGGAGCGGGTGCGCGCGGTCGCCGACGACAACCGCTCGCTCCACCGCGCCCACCCCTGGGCGGCGCAGGTCTCCACCCTTCGCCCGCCGTTGGGGCCAGGGCAGATGGCCAAGTACGAGCACGAGCTGGGCGCCTTCGCCGGATCCGGGCTCGACGACGTGACCGTCGACGACGCACTGACCCACGTGCTGACCTTCGTGCGTGCCAACGCCCGTGACGCCGCCGACGCGGCCGCAGCGGAGCGAGCCAGCGGCGGGGACGACCAGGCGTGGTGGCTGGCCGCGGGCCCGCTGCTCGAGCGCGTGCTCGACGAGCACGCCTACCCCCTGGCGACCCGCATCGGCAGCGCAGCCGGCGCCGCCCGCGCCAGCGCGCACGATCCGGATCACGCCTACCGCTTCGGCCTGGACCGCACCCTGGCCGCCCTCGCGCTCCTCGCCGACGCCCCGTAGAGACCGGCCTGAGGGAGCCTGCCCTGGTCGGACGGGCGCTGCTCAGCGGCGCTCGAGCAGCGACCGCAAGGTCTGCAGGTCCGCCGCGACGGCCCGGCAGTCACGCTCGAGCTCCTCCTCGGTCATCCGCGCGCGGTGGCGGACGGTGAAGACGACCTCGCACCCCTCGTCGTCGGGGATCACGCGCATCGGGTTGAGGACCTGCTCGCCGTCGGGGAGCGTGACGGTGTGGTCGAGCACCCCGAGGTCGTTGGCCGGCGCGACGTCGACGAGCACGCGCCCCATGGGGGACTCGACGACCCAGCGGTCACCAACCCGCTCGACGGTGCTCCGGGCCAGCCCCGACGCCCACGCTGGGAGATGCGCTGGGTCAGCGGCGTAGGCGTACACCGCCTCCGCCGAGGCGGCGATCGAGACGCTGAGGTGGCGCGACGGCGTCATGGCTGGGAGACGAGGTGGACGATCGCCGCGGGGCTGCTGATCCAGAACGCGGAGGTCGTCCCGAGCGGCTCGATCTCGTCGCAGCGGGCCACGCCAGGAGCTGTCGCCAAGTGGTCCGCGGCAGCCGCGGTGTCCGACGCGGTGACCTGCAACCACAGCTCAGCCTGGCTGATACCCGGCACGCGGTCGATCCAGAGCCGGTTCGCGCCGAACTCGAACCCAACGGACTGCGGCCCGGCGTCGAAGGGGTTGTCGAGCTCACGCAGCCCGAGGGTCTCCCGGTAGAAGGACACGGTCTGCTCCCACTGGTGCGGCGGCACCTTCATGGCGATGTTGCGTCCACCGGCGAACGTCAGCTGCTCCTTGGTCGTCATGACCATCTTCTACCGCACGACGCGGACGGCCGGGCTCGCGTCGAGCGGAGACCGGCTGGGTGGTCAGGAGCGGTCGACGGGGGCGATGAGGTGGCTGGCGCGGGCACCGGCGGGCAGGGCGTCGGGGTTGCCGCGGCGGTGGGACTCCACGGCGACCTCGGTGAGCTTGATGGCGTGCTCGTCCTCGGTGGCCACCACACGGTCGGTGACCTCGTCGACGCTCGCGGCGTGCTCGAGCATCACCGGGTCGCCGTGCGCGCAGCGCTGGTAGTCCGGTCACGGCGGCGTCGACCAGGGCGTCGATCACGGCGGGGACCTCGCCGGGCGGCGGCGCCGGACGCAGCCGGGCGACGAGGTCCGGCCAGGCTGGTACGTGGGACAGGTCCTCGAGGCGGGCCCGGATGCCGCTGGTCCCCGGGGACGGGAGCGCGTCCGATCGCCTCGACCCGCACCACCGGCAACCAGCGCCGCTACCCCCGCCGCCTCGTGCCGCCCTGGCCTGCGGGAGCAGCTGACCTCACGAACCGCAGAGGTCAGCTGACCACCCGATCGCTGGCGGCCGGACCTCGCGGGACCCGTCCCAGGACCCTGCTCACCACCGCGGCCGCTGCCATCGTGGCTGCGCCCCACACGACCGTCGCCGGTGCGGCGGCGGTCGTCACGTCGAGATGCTGGTAGCCGAGGGCGACGACGCCCACGACGACCAAGACCGAGGGCACCAGCAGGACGGCGCGGCATCCGGGCCGGAACAGGCTCGCGACGGCGTCGAGGACCATCAACGCGGCGACGCCCGCGCCCGCGCCCGCGCCGACGGTGAAGTCGCGAACGCCTGGCGGCACGTCCGGCTGTGAGAGGCGTTCGACGATCAGCAGCAGGGCTGCTGCGGTCGCCACGGCCAAGATCATCGTCGCGGCGAGGTCCCAGCCCAGCGGCAGCACCCGGTGGCGGTCCTGGCGGCTGCGCGGTGTGTGCGCCCAGGCCTGCTCGGCGTACTGCCACCGGGCCAGCGCCCCGAAGCCGGCGACCGCGACGAACGCGGTGAGCGGCACCAGCACGCTGCTGCTCGCGAACCACACGATCACCGCGACGCAGGCGCCGACTCCCGGGTTGGCGATCGCACCGAGCAGCCACGCGGTGCGGTACGCAGGCCGGGCCGCGGCGAGCTGACCGCCGAAACGCTCGGCCCACCTGGGATCGCCGCTGTGCGCGGAGGCGTAGAGGGCGTCCCCGCCGTCGGCGAGGACCTCGGCGACCTGCCCGGGCTCGACGCCGCTCCCCGTGAAGCGGACCTGGACCTCGCACCGAACGCTCTCGGGACGATGGGCGAGGGCAGACCGGTCCGGGCGACACAGCAGACCCTGTCCGAGGGGAGACCCGCTCCTGGGCGTGGATCGCTCCCGGTCGCGGGGCCTCGACCGCGCTCGGCGGCTCCGGCGCTGCGCTGGTGCTCAGTCCTGTCGCCGGACCGGGTCGGTCGCACCCCCCGGAGTGGTGCCGGCGATCTTCTCCAGCGCGGTGGCGATCCTGACCATGATCCGGCGCACGCTGACCAAGTAGGCGATCAGGGCGATGAGCAGAGCGAGGTTGACGTAGCCGGTGATGTCCGTCATCAGCGCACCCTCCCATCAGGCCGCAACTCACCCGAGGTGGCTGCCCTGCTGGGTGAGGGCGGTGTGCACCGGTTGCGGCCGGCGCGCGCCGTGCCTACCGGCCACGGCACGGCGATCGACACCGCGGTCGCTCTGAGTCTCCGCGCAAGCCCGCAGACGCCCACTCCATGACCCCCGCAACTGTGCGCCTCGCCGCAGGCGGCATGGCCGAGCGCGACACCTCCGCCGCGTCCTGTTCACCGAGCTCGGCATCAGCCGCAAGGGTCTCTATCGCTACGCCTCCGCTACCAGGCAACTCCGTCCCGACGCCCACGCGCCGCTCGGCAAGGCCACGAGGGGCCGACCAACGCCCCGCTACGCTCCGAAGCCATGAACAACGTGGTCGACAACCCGTGCTGGGCCTCGGGTTGCTGGTGATCCTGGCCGTCTACGCCGTGGGGATACTGCTGTTCTCCTTCGTGATCCGGCTGGCGGTGCGCCACGGCACCCTGGACGCCTGGCGGCGCCTGCCCGGCGGACCGAGCGGGACCACCGAGGACCGCGACCCCGGGCGGCACTGACCTGCCCACCGAGCGCGTGCGCGCCAGAACCAGCGAGGACCACCACCGTCGCGGCGTCGCGGCCGCGCGGAACATCACGTCACCGACAAGCTCCTGGTGCTGCTCGCCGGTGCGCCCGTCGGCCAGCTCGCGCAGCACGTCGGGGTGACCGAGGTGGCGCGCGGTCTCCCCCACCAGGTGCACCAGCACGGAGCGCAGCGAGATCTCCCACCCGCGCTCGTCGACCGCGGTGTGGTCGACGTCCAACGCTGCGATCACCGCACGGGATCGCTGGCACACAGCGCGGTAGAGCCCGACGACCTCGCTCAGCGCCTCGCCGTTGGCGGAGTGGAAGTCCCAGTCCGGGTCTCGGTCGAACGGCGCGCTGGCCCAGGGCTCGGGCTCGCCCCTCCCGGCCAAGCGACGGGTGACCCAGGCGCCCTCGACCCGCGCGAGGTGCTTGACCAGCCCGGCCGCGGTGGTGCCGCTGGTCGCCGGGCTGCTCGTGGTCGCGCTCTGCGCCATCGCCTCGACCTTGCGGACCACTCCCTCGCGGTACTGCTCCAGCATCCCGGTGAGCGCCGCGCGCTCGTCGCTGGCGTGCAGCGCGGGCATCTCGCGCGGGCCGGTGTCCAGCGGTGAAGGCGTCATCCGGGAAGGGTGGCGGCATCGGGCGCTCCCCGCCCAGCGACGCCCTGCACCCTCAGCCCTCGACGTCGCCAGCCGGGCTGGCGGCCAGACGGTCGCCCACCAGAGCCGCAGGTGAGGATGCACCCATGGGCCGGGCGACGCTTCGCACCGACCGACTCCATCTCGTCCCGCTGTCCGACGAGCACCCCGAGGGCGAGGTGGGGCTCGACGCCAACCCCGGAGTGATGCGCTACCGGTAGCCCTCGAGCTCCATCGATCCGCCGCGCGCCGCCCGGGCACCAGGCCGACGCTCAGTGCTTCGTGCGGAGCCCCGCGACGGAGCCGGGGACGGGGATGCCGGCCGCCAGGTCCGGGGCCGGGTGAACGGTCGTCGGGCGCTGGCCGAAGAGGACCTGTCCGGCCCACGCCGACCCGGCCACGTCGTCGTCGGGATCCTCGGGCCATCCGTCAGAGACCCGCAGGGACCACGTCTCCAGCGGCATGGCCAGCACCAGGGTCGCGGCGAGCTCCTTGGCCGTCGAGGGGCGCACCTCGGCGGTCCTGCCGGGGACGAGCCGCTCGGTCAGCACGTCGAGGGCGGCCGCCTTCTCCTCCCCGCTCAGCGCAGTGAAGGACCCGAATACCACGGCGCTGCGGTAGAGCAGCGAGGACTCGAACGCCGAGCGGGCGACGACCACTCCGTCGACGGCGGTGATCGAGACCACCGCCGGAGCGCCGGCGACCAGGCGCATCCACCGTGACCCCGTCGAGCCGTGGACCACCAGGCGGTCCTGGACCATCACCGCGGCGGTGGGCAGCACCGCGGGGTAGCCGTCCTCGGTGACGAAGGCGACGTGGGCCACGATCGTCGAGGCCAGCAGCGCGTCGAGCTGGTCACGGTCTCGAGTCATCAGCTCCGGCAGGCGCGTCGGCTCGGTGCGGCTCATGACGATCACCTTTCCACGCCCGCTCCTGCGGAGCAGCCGACCATGATCGCCGGCTACGGTGCTCGCATGCGCATCCTCGCCGGTGCCGGAACCCACGACGGTTCGACGCCGCACGCGTGGACCGAGCACCTGCGCGTGGCCGACCTGAGCTGTGGGACGTACTTCCTCGCCGCTGGAGCCATGGATCCGCAGGAGCCGCACAGCGAGGACGAGCTGTACCTGTGCACCGGCGGCGAGCGACGCTGTGGACGCCCGCCCAGAGCGCGCTGATGGTGGCGGGGTCGGTGGCGTTCGTGCCGGCGGGTGAGGAGCACCGCTTCGTCGACGTCGAGCAGGACTTCACCGTCATCGTCATCTTCGGCCCTGCCGAGCTCACCCGCGCTGACACCGGGACGCCATCACCCGCCGGCTGACGGCTGGTCCCGCACCTGTCGCAGCGCCACGGCTCGGCGACGGCCGGGGCGGTGAGGTACCGGCGGATCGGCGTCTGCCTCTGCTGCCGGGGCGCGTCGGCTACCCCGCTGGTGGCGCCAGGGTGATCCAGTAGCGGCGCTTGGGGCCGATGCTGGTCTGGCGGACGTCGTCGAGGTGGCCGCCGTTGCGCTCGATGGTGCGCGCGGAGGCGTCGTTGTCGGGGTCGCAGGTGAGCAGCACGCGCTCCAGGCCGAGCTCGCGCGCCGTGAGCAGGGTCTGGCCCAGCGCCCAGGTGGCCAGGCCGGCTCGGCGCGCGGTGGGACGAACGCTGTAGCCGATGTGCCCGCCGGCGTCGAGGAGGAAGTCGTTCAGCTCGTGGCGCAGGTCGATGGTGCCCAGGTAGGTGCCGTCGGCGACGATCCAGCGGTAGGTCGAGTGGACCCAACCGGGCGCGACAGCGACCGAGGGGTCCGCCGCGGCGCGCAGGCGCGCGGTCCAGGCGGTGAACCCTTCCAGTGTCTCCACCTCGTCGTGCTCGCGCAGCCCAGCGCCGTCCAGGTGCACCCCCGGGCCGAACTCCTCGCGTGCCTCCAGCCAGGAGCTGTGGAGGTCCGCCGTCGGAGGGACGAGCCGGGGCTCGGACAGGTCAGCGCGGAGCATGGTCACCCTTCGTTCGGCAGCGGCTGAGGTCGTGCCGCGATCGTCGCAGCCCCCTGGTCGTGATGCGTCAGCGGTACGGGGACGCCTGACGGCACACGCATGCCGGTCGCGCTCCCGACACCGCTGGTAACGGAAAGTCCTCGTCGGCGCCGTGGCGGTACGCCGACGCGTCGATCAGCGGTCTCCGGCGTCGTCGTCATCTACCGTCCGAGCTGTCTTCCTCCGGGTGCTCGCCCTCGTCTCCGTGGCGGTCCTGTGGTCGGCCCTCAGGCGCACTCCGATCCAGCCGACGCCCAGCGCGACGGCGGAGCCGAGCGAGCCAGCCCAGCAGCCGGCGTCGTCGAGCGCGCTGGTGGTCGAAGACCCGCGCTGGCACGTCGAGACGTTGAGCGACCATCTGCCCGACGGCGCCGATCGACGCAGGGTGCTGCGGTGGTTCATCGTGGTCGGCATCGCCTGCCTGGCCTCCGTCACGGCCTGCTGCGTCGGGGCCGGAGTCACCGGTGACCTGACCTTCATGGCCCTCGCCGTCATGCTGGCCGTCCCGACCCTGGTCATCTTCTACGCCGTGGCGCGCCACCGCGCCGACCTCTGATGCCCCCCTCGCCGGGCCCCGCAGGACCGCTGTCGCACGTCCATGGTTCTGCGACGCCGAGGTCTCTGAGTCGGTTCCTGCCGACCGTGGACCTCGGAGGGGCCCGGCGCGCTCAGGAGCTGGCGGCCTCGCTGGAAACCAGCTGCTGGTGGCCCTCGAGCCAGCGCCGGGCGAGGGTCGCATCGCGGGAGGCCATCACCACGGCGACCACGAGCAGGGCCGCGGCAGGAAGAAGCAGGACCCCCAACCACGCGACGGACAGCTGCAAGGAGGTCCCGACCATGTTCAACACGATGCCGACGTAGAGCGGCGCGGCACTGTGCTGGCGGACCATCTCCTGAGCGAGGGTCCGCGCCACGGCCAGCGCGTCGACGGGGACCGTCTCTGCCCGGCGGATCTGGCGCGCGACCTGGCGACGCTGCCGGGAAGAGGTGGGCCACGCCTGTTCCCGGCTGCGGGCGGTGAACGCTCCAGACCGGATCATCCGCACGAGCCCGAAGATGGCGAGGAGCACTCCGGCGGCGCTGAGCGCCAGGCCGAGGTCGCCTCGCCACTGCGGCACCTCACCGCCCGAGGCCGGCAGGTCCATCCCGGCGGCCACCAGCCCGATACCGACGCCCACCAGCGTCGCCGGCACGACGATGAGCAGGATCCGCGCCCGCCGCGTCGCGGGGCGACGGCGCTGCTCGGCATCGCTGCGGACCTCGCGGTGCTCCCCGCCCGTCGCCATGGACGAGATCATGCCGCCGCCCCGCTCGACCGCCCCACGAGAAGTGGCGCGCGAGCCAGGTGATGCGCGCACACGGACCACGACACCTACGGGGCGTCGGCGTGCTCGACGCTCGGTGAGGAGGTCGCCTGCTCGAGACCCACCACGACCTGGCCGGCAACGAGCACGTCGCGGTGCCCTGCTCCCGCCGGTGCTACCGGACCCAGCCCCGACGCCACCGCGGCGGGTCAGCTCACCGTGATGACGTCGGCGGTGGACGTACGGCGGCGCCCACGCCGCTGGTGGTTGGAGCCGTGTCAGTGCGCGAACCCGAGGGCGTCGAGAGCTCGCAGCAGGTGTGGCTCGAAGAGGGCGGCGTCGGCCTCGTGCAGCTCGACGGGCGCCCACCACCGCACGGTGTGGAACTCGCGCGCGTCGGGCTCGAGGTGCTGGTCGACGTCGCCGGTCAGGGCGAACCAGAGGGTGACGTCGGTGTGGCGGTCGCTCGGCGGGCCGGTGGTCTCGGTGACGGTGAGGAAGAACGGGTCCTCGCCGCAGGCGCCGTCGAAGACCGCGGTGATACCCAGCTCCTCACCGGCTTCGCGCCGCACCGTCTCGGCGGGGTCCTCCCCCGGCTCGACGTGACCGCCGGTGGGCAGCCACAGCCCGGACAGGCGGTGGTCGCACAGCAGCACCCGCCCCGCGGCTCGGTCGATCAGCAGGAAGTAGGACACCAGGTGCGGCGATGGCGTCCGCGGCTTGACCCGCCGGTAGACGTCGTCGGTGGACGCGAGCCACGCGAGCGCCTCGTCACGGTGGTTGCGGCCGACGTCGTCGCCCGGCTGGAGGCGGCGGATCGTCTCGGCGACGGAGGACGGCGAAGACACGGTCACGACGAGCATCCTCCTGGTGCCGGCCTCGTCCTCGGCGTCGCCACCGCAGCCAGCGATGAGTCCGAGCATCCTCGACGGTCATGACAGGGAAGACCACCCGATGAGGAGCGCCATGACACAGCTGCTGAAAGTCCAGAGCTTCACCGTCTCCACCGACGGCTACGCCGCCGGGGAGGGCCAGAGCCTGCAGCGGCCCTTCGGCCACGCCGACCCAGGCGTCCTGATCTCCTGGGCCTTCCCTCACCGCCAGCTTCCCCGGGCGCACCGAGGCAGGGGGATCACGCGGGCTCGACGACCACCTGGCCCGCGACTTCCACCACGGGATCGGCGCGGAGATCATGGGCCGCAACAAGTTCAGCCCCCACCGTGGCCCGTGGACCGACCACGAGTGGCAGGGCTGGTGGGGCGACGAACCGCCCTTCCACACGCCCGTCTTCGTGCTCACCCACCACCTGCGCCCGTCCTTCACCCTCTCCGACACGACGTTCCACTTCGTCGACGACACCCCCGCGAAGGTCCTCGACCAGGCCCGCGCAGCAGCCGGCGGCCTCGACGTCCGCCTCGGCGGAGGCGCGCAGAGCATCCGCGCCTTCCTCGACGCGGACCTCGTCGACACCCTGCACGTCGCGGTCGCCCCGCTGGAGCTCGGCTCCGGCAGCAGGCTCTGGGAATCACCGGACGAGCTCGACGACCGCTTCCACCACGACGTCGTCCCCAGCCCCAGCGGAGTGGTTCACCACCTCTTCTGGAGACGCTGACCGACCGCAGGCCGGAGCCGGGTGTCACCGCCCTGGGACGCCCACCGAAGGTGGTGACCAAGGCGATGTGGGCGTGCCCGGCCAGTTCCAGGCACGCGGGCGCGAGCTCGCCGCCGTCCTCGCCCTCGATCAGCGAGTCCAGCCCCACCACCGTCAGGTCGCCGGCCATCACCGTGGTGACCACCGGCTCCCCGCGCACCACGGCCGGCAGGTGAGCGGCCAGGTGTCGACGGACGTCGTGGTTCCCGGGCACGACCAGGTAGGGCAGGCCCGTGCCGTCCAAGATCCCGAAGAGCTCGTCGTCGTCGGCTGGAGCCCCCTCCTCGGTGACGTCCCCCATCGAGGCATGTCCCCTCCCTCGGCGAGACCGCGCGGGGAGGGCAGCCCGCTCTCACGGCTGGTCCTCGGTGGTCATGTCACCGGTGCGCACCTCACCACCCGGTCCGTAGCGCAGGAGGACTGCCACGCCGCCCGAGATCGGAGGCTCCAGCAGCTGCAGGCCAAGCGCCGGTCCGTCGTCGGGGAACAGCCGCTTGCCCGGTCCCAGCACGAGCGGGTAGACCCAGAGGTTGAGGACGTCGAAGAGCTGCTCGGCCACCAGCGTGCGGGCGAGCTCGGCGCTGCCGACGACGTGCACGCTGGCGTGCCGCTCCCGCAGGGCGGCGACCTCCGCTGCGAGGTCCGGTCCGAGCAGCGAAGATCCCTGCCAGTCCAGGCGCGGTGCGCCGCGGGAGGCCACGTACTTGGGGATCGAGTTGAAGGTGGCGGCGATCTCTCCGTCCTCCTCGCCGCGGATGGGCCAGTAGCCGGCGAAGATGTCGTAGGTCTTGCGACCGAGCAGGAGGGCGTCCATCGTCGTCATCCCGGTCATGATCTGCTCACCGACGGATCTGTCGAACAGCGGTGCTTGCCAGCCGCCGTAGGCGAAGCCTCCTTCGGGATCCTCCTGGGGTTGGCCAGGGCCCTGCACCACGCCGTCGAGGGTGGTGAACATGTCGATGATGATGTGTCCGCTCATGCCGAGGTTGACGCCACGGCGGCACGGAGCTCATCGGCCTGAGGGAGACCACCCGCAGCGCGGACAGCGACGGAGCACGTCCGCACGTCCGTGGTCGTGCGGGTCTGCGGGCGGCCGATGACTTCGGGGCCGCCTGCGAGTCGTGAAGAGGACGTGCCACCGGATCGAGCGGAGTGAGTGATGAGTGACGAAGTGCTGGACCGGGGGGACCCCGGGCCGACCGTGCGGGCGAACGGGGTCGAGGTCGGCGTCGAGACCTCCGGCCGCGCGAGCGATCCGCTGGTGCTGCTGGCCGGAGGGCCCACCATGCTGTCGTGGCCGGACCCGCTGTGCGAACGGCTCGCCGCGGGCGGGCGGCGCGTGGTCCGCTACGACCTGCGCGACTGCGGCGCCGCCACAGCCCATCCCGGCGGCGTCGGGGTCGGCGGGATGGTGGCTCAGGTCGCCGCGCTCGAGCACCCGGACGCGTTCTCGGCGCTGACCCTGGTGAGCACCCGCCCGGTCGCACCCGGCCCGGTCGACGACGACCTGCCGGACCACGACGCGGCGACCACGGCCGCGATCTTCTCGCGCCCGATGCCGGACTGGAGCGACCGGGCGGCTGTCGCCGCGTTCGTCGCCGACCGCGCCGAGCTGCTGGGCGACGACCCGGACCAAGCGCGCCAGACCGCGGGCCGGGTCTGGGACCGGACACCGTCCAGCGAGCCCGTGGTGCACCAGGCGAACCAGTTGGGCACGGTGTTCGCCGCGCTCGACTGCACCCCGAGGTGGCGTGAGCGCCTCGGCAAGCTCGAGCTGGCGACCCTGGTCGTGCACGGGGCCGCAGACCCGTTCTTCCCCGTGGGCAACGGCAAGGTGGTCGCCGCCGAGATCCCCGACGCGCGGCTCCTCGTGCTCACCGACATGGGTACCGCCCTGCGCGACTCCGCGACGGACGAGGTCGCTGCCGCGATGCTCGCTCTGTGACGCCTGCGCCGGAGCAGACCGAGAAGGACCTGAGGACGAGCCAGCTCGAGCGCTGGCTCAGGCCTTCCTCGCCGCCGTGCTCGGCGGGGACCTCAACGCCCTGGTGACGCTGCTCGACGACTCCGTGGTGCTTCGCTGTGACGGCAACGGGCCGCGCGGGGTCGCCCGGCGAGCGGTGGCCGGCGCTGATCGCGTGGCCAGGTTCCTGCTCGGCCTCCCCCGCCTGCGCCCCGACGTGAGCACCACCGCGGTGCACACCACCGGAGGGCTGGGCTCCTTGTCGAACACCACCGCTGGGCCCTACGCCATCCTCGAGGTCGACATCCGCCACGGCCAGGTCCACCACGTGTGGACCATCCGCGCCGCCGACAAGCTGCAGCGGTGGACCACCCACCCAGCGGCCAGCACCGACCCGGCTCACGACACCGCGCACCGCTGACCGGCGCCAGACCCACCCACCGGCCAGGCGACGGCCTTCACCAGACCACCACCCGTCCCGACACCACGCGGGGCATGGCCGCCGCCGGCGACGCCGAGATCACGTCGAGGTCGGTCGCTCGAAGAGCTGGTCGACGCCGTTCGCGTCGTTTCCGGTGTGGGTGAAGCCGTGACGCTCGTACAGCGCGCGCACCTGGCTGCCCCGGTCCAGGGCCAGGTGGAAGGGGCGGCCGTCGTCGCGGGTGGCCATGACGTGCTCGAGGAACCACTGCCGGGCCCAGTCGCGGTCCCAGTACCCCAGGCGCTGCAGGTCCGCGCGCATCGCTTCGGCCTTGAGGTCCGCCAGCCACGACGCGTCAGCGGCGGTCGCCGCCCGCAACGACCAGCGCGGCTGCCCCGTCGTCGTGGTCACCGGCCGAATGATGCCGCCACCCTCACCGCGGACATCGCTCGCCGTTGACTGCCAAGGCCAGCGGCGGCGCACCGGAATACTGATGCCCACCGGGCGGTCCCGACCGCGTCAGCGCCTCGAGCGCTCCAGGCGCAAGCGCAGGGTCGGCTGCTCGCGCCGGACCCACCCCAGGGACTCGTGCAGGACGAGGGCGTCCACATCGCCGACGAGCCCACCAGGGCGACAGGCGTCTCCTCGCGGAACCAGTCGCTCAGGGCCTCGACGCACCGGCGGGCGTGCCCGCGCCGACGATGAGCCTCCAGGGTCATCACGTCCGAGACGTAGCCGCGCACCCCGGCCGTGCTCGACGGCGAAGGAGGAGCGATCTGCAGGTAACCCAAAGCCATCGCCACCAGTTCCTCGCCCTCGTAGGCGAGGTAGACGCACGCGTCGACGGCCAGGTGCGCGGTGAACCACCGGGGCGCCGGCTCACCCCGCGGCCCCTGAGGGTCACCGTCGAAGCCCATCGAGGCGAACACTGCGGCCCGAAGATCGACCACTGCCGCGACGTCCAGCGCGGTCGCGCGACAAATCATCACCCCACCCTGTCCGATGCCCGCCACGACGTCGGCGGACCTCTTCACCTGCGACCTGGGCTGACCATGGCCACGACACACCGCCCGCGGAGGTCACGGGGGTTGGGGTAGACCCCAGACACCCACCACAGGAGGCGCCGAACACCGGGCGCCTGCGGTCCCAGCCAGACCAGATGCCCGCTTCTGCACGAAGGCTTGGAGATCAGCCACCACGTCCTGGGCTAGGCCGGGTCCGCCGCGATCGCTGGCCTCACGGTCGAGAGCCTCGGCAGCCGTCGGACCCGGGGCGCGCGCAGCAGTCGGACCCATGGCGTCCAGCGCGCGGGCCGAGACGGGGCGCCGCTCACCGCGGTCTCGGCGCGGTCGAGCAGGTCTTCGAGCAGCGCGTCGTGCAGCCAGCGAACCATCAGCGGCCACAGCAGGACCATCACCCCGTGGGTCCGGGCGTCGATCTCGTGGCGGAGCACGCTGGCGCCGGCGCCAGCGGGGTGCACGGTCAGTGCGTGGGTGCCGTCGAGCCCCGAGGACGGCGCGAACCGGAACACGACCGCCACGCCGGGGACATACGTCTCCACCGCGTACCCGATGGGACCGTGCCCGCCGTCCGAGCCGGCCGCCAGCGGCCCGTCGAGGCGCAAGGGCGGCCACGGCGGCGCCGGCCACAACCGATCACCAGGACCGGCGAGGGAGTCGAGCAGCGTCCCCACCTGCTCCGGCATCGCCTGCAGACGCCGCTCGTGGACGTTGTGAATCATGACGACCCCTTCCCGTACTGCACCGTATGCTTTCCATACCGTAGCGTATGGACGTGCAGGAACGGACGTCACGGCTCTCTCGCGCGGACTGGATCACCGCCGCCCTCGAGGCGCTGCAGGTCGGGGGCCTCGCGTCGGTGAGCGTCGAGCCGCTGGCCAAGCACCTGGGGGCGACCAAGGGCAGCTTCTACTGGCACTTCCGCGGACGCGAGGACCTCATCGCTGCCGCCCTGGAGCGCTGGGAGCACGAGGGCACCGATGACGTCACCGCCGCTGTGGACACCGCCTCAGGCCCCGCCAGGCGGCTGCGCGCCCTCGCCGCGACCACCTTGGCCGGGGACGACCGGCCCGACCTGAGCGTCGTCCTGCTGCCTGATGCCGGTCACCCGCTGGTCGCCGCCGCGCTGGAGCGGGTCACCCGCCGGCGCATGGACTACCTCACCGAGCAGCTCCAGGCCCTCGGCGTCGACGAGCAGGAGTCCCGAGCCCGGGCACTGCTCGCCTACACCACCTTCCTCGGCTACTCCCAGCTGCGGCTGCACCTGCCCGCCGCACTCGACGACACCATCGCCCAGAGCTACCTCGCCGCCCTCGACCGGGCGCTGCTCCCCCGCTGAGCCTCCCGCAGCACAGCTCACAGGCCCCCAGGACGCCCTCACCCCGAGGCGAAGCCACTCGAACGGTGCCCTGCCGTCGACCGCCATCCGGCGCTCCCCGGGCGACGCACCGGCCTAGCCCCCACGCTGTCGCAGTTCCTTGGTTTCGAGAGCTCGAAGGTTGTGAGACGCGCTGGCGTGTCGGGGGAGATCGCCGTCGAGGACAGCAGCGGGCCTTCGGGGGGGCCGGCGTCGTGGTGCTGCCCACCTGGTGAGAGGTGGCGGGGGACGTTACTGGCGCGCGTCTGTGGTCTCGCGCAGGCGCAGGAACCTCGGGGTGAGCATGGGCAGGGCGGAGGCGACGAGGCCGGCGGCGCCGACCAGGACCGCCGTGCGGGGCCCGAGGGTCTCCCCCGCGAGGCCGGCGAGCAGCGCGCCGAGGGGCATGGAGCCGTAGATGATCTGGGTGTAGGCGCCCGCGGAGCGGGTGAGCTGGTCGGAGGGGATGACCTGCTGGCGCATGGTCAGGGAGTAGACGTTGGCGCCTCCCTCACCGACGCCGCGCACGAGCATGACCGCGGCGATGATCCCGGCCAAGGCCCACCCGGTGGCCGCCCACACCGGGAGCAGCAGCGGCACCAGGCAGGACAGCAGCAGGGAGAGGGCGAAGGCCCGCCCGAGACCGAGTCGCTCAGCCAGGGCCAGGGCGACCAGGGTGCCGAGGAGCCCGCCGATGCCGGCCGCGGCCAGGGCCAGGCCGTAGGCGCCGGGGGTGACGTCTTGAGCGCGCACGGCCCACAGCAAGAGGTTGATCAGGATCACCTGTTCGGCGGCGTTGTAGGCCGCGGCGTGGAGGGTCAGCGCACGCAGGTAGCGGTTGGTGAACAGCACGCGCATCCCGGCCAGGACCGAGGTCTTGTGCTTCTGCTCCGACGGGGCCGGGACAGCGGACCTTTGCCGGGGGCGGCTGGTGGCCACGCCCACGGCGGAGGCGAGGTAGCCGGCGGTGGTGGCGATCAGCGCGCCGGGCGCTCCGGCGGCGGAGACCAGCAGCCCGGCCAGCCCGGGCCCGGCGATCTCGGTGACGGTACGGGTGCCCTGCACCGCGCGGTTGGCCGCGCCGAGGTCGTCCTCGCCGACGAGGGAGGGGACGTAGGCGAAGGCGGAGATGCCGAAGACCAGCGCGCAAGCACCGCAGGCGAAGGCCACCGCGGCCAGCAGCGGCAAGCTGAGCCACCCGCCGGCCCAGGCGAGGGGGATCTGGGCGAGCAGGA
>JARIBR010000256.1 GCA_029258695.1 Quadrisphaera sp. | reverse complement strand
GCGTGGTGGGGAGCCACCCCCACGCCATCGCCCAGTGCCGCGGGTGGTTGAGCGCGAACCTGCCGGGGGCCACCACGGTCGTGACCCTCTCGACCGCTGCCGCGGCGACGGCGCTGGCGGTCGCCGGCAGCGCTGCCGGCGGGGGACCAGGCGGGCACGACGCGGCGCTGTGCTCGCGCGGCGCCGCGCAGGGCGCCGGGCTGACGGTGCTCGGCGACGACGTGGCCGACCGCGCCGGGGCGGTGACCCGGTTCGTGGCCGTGCGCCGCCCCGGCCACCTCCCGGAGCCCTCCGGCGCGGACCGCACCACCGTGGTGGCCTACCAGCGCGAGGACGTCGCCGGGTCCCTGCTCGCCCTGCTCGAGCAGTTCGCGACCCGCGGGGTGAACCTCTCCCGCATCGACTCCCGGCCGCTGGGCACCGCCCTGGGGCAGTACTGCTTCTCCATCGACTGCGACGGCCACGTCGCCGACCCGCGGGTGGGCGAGGCCCTCACGGGACTGCGACGGGTCACCGCCGACCTGCGCTTCCTCGGGAGCTACCCGCGGGCCGACGGCCTGGCGCCGTCCACCCCGCCGGGCACGTCCGACGCGGACTTCGTGGCGGCGCGCACCTGGCTCGCCGACCAGCGCGGCGCCCGCGCCGGCTGACCGCCGCGGCGACCACCGGCGAGCGCGCTCAGGCGGGAGCCTCCTCCAGCGTCGCCCGCGCCGCGTGCTCCTTCTCGCCGGGCCGTGCCTCCTTGGCGCCGGAACCGGGCGCCACGCGCACCAGCAGCGCCCCCTCGGAGACCCGCAAGGTCATGCTCGTCACCTCGCCGACGGGGTCGCCGTCGATCTGGGCGTGCTGCGGCGGGTCGCACGCGAGCGTCACGCTGCGCGCCCGCCAGGACTCCAGGCGGCCGTCGGAGCGCCGGTGACGCATGACCACCCGGCCGGCGACGTCCAGCCACCCCGCGAAGTTGCTCGGCCCGATGGCCACCACGTCCAGCCACCCGTCGTCGACCTCCGCGTCGGGCAGCAGCGTCAGACCACCGATGAGCCGGCCCACGTTGCCGACCACCACCGTGCGCACCCGGCGGTGGTGCACGGTCCCGTCCAGGTCCATCCGCACCTTCGCCCGCTTGCCCTGGAAGTTCTGCAGCCCCGACACGACGTAGGCGGCCGGTCCCACTCGGGCCTTGAGGCCCTCGGGGGCGTTGGCGATCATCGCCGCGTCGAACCCCATGCCGGCCATCACGAGGAACCCCTGCTCGGACGGGGTGTCGTGGGCGACGCCGTCGGCGGACGTCAGCGACACCCACCCGACGTCGACGGCGCGGTCCTCGCCGGCGAGCGCCACCCGGGTGGCGGTCTCGGCGTCCCCCGGGGTGAGCTCGGCGGTGCGGGGGGTGACGATGTCGAGGTTGCGCGCCAGCAGGTTCCCGGTTCCCGCGGGCACCAGTCCCATGGGGACGCCGCTGCCGGCGAGCACCTGGCCGACGCAGCGCACCGTCCCGTCGCCGCCGCACACCAGCACCTGCTCGGCGCCGGCGGCGAGCGCCTCCTTCGACATGCCCGTCCCGGAGTCCTCCTTGGTGGTCTCCAGCCAGAGGGGCTCGCGCCACCCCGAGGCGTCCAGGGCGCGCGTGATCGCCTCGCGCATGGGCTCCACCTCGCGGAACTTCGACGGGTTGACGACCACCGCGGCGAGGCGGCGCGAGGCCTCCGGCTTGGCGTCCTCCCGGGCCCTCGACGCCTCCTCCGCGGCGTGCAGGGCGCGGCGGTGGCGCAGGCTGAGGACCGCCTTGCGCAGCAGCCAGACCATGACGGCGATGGCGGCGGCCGCCAGCACGAGGGACACGACGAGACCGGTGGTGTCCTCTGAGCTCACGGGGGCACGGTAGCGACTCCCGGCAGCGGGGGCCGCGCCGTAGGCTCCGGACGCGTGATCGACCTTCAGACCCTGCGTGAGGACCCCGAGGCGCTGCGGGCCTCGCAGCGCGCCCGAGGGGAGGACCCCTCCCTCGTGGACGCCGCGGTGGACGCGGACGCCCGGCGTCGCGGCGCCATGGCCACCTCCGAGCGGCTGCGCGCCGAGCAGAAGGCGCTCGGCAAGCAGGTGGCGAAGGCCTCGGGGGACGAGCGCGACGAGGTCCTGGCCCGTACGCGGGCGCTCGCCGGGCAGGTGAAGGAGGCGGGCGCCGAGGTCGAGACCGCCACCGAGACGTTCGAGGCGCTCGTGCGCGCCATCCCCAACCTCGTCGCCGAGGGCGTGCCGCCCGGCGGGGAGCAGAACTTCGTGGTGCTGCGCGAGGTCGGCGAGCGCCCCGAGCTGGGCGAGCCCGTGCGCGACCACCTCGACCTCGGTGAGGGCCTCGGGGCCATCGACACCGCCCGCGGGGCCAAGGTCTCCGGCTCGCGCTTCTACTTCCTCACCGGCGTCGGGGCGATGCTCGAGCTGGCGCTGCTCAACCTCGCGATGGAGACGGCCACCGCCGCGGGCTTCACCCCCGTCATCACGCCGACGATGGTGCGCCCGGAGGTCATGGCCGGCACCGGCTTCCTCGGGGAGCACGCCGACGAGGTGTACCGGCTCGAGGCCGACGACCTCTACCTCGTGGGGACCTCGGAGGTGCCGCTGGCCGGCTACCGCGCCGACGAGGTGCTCGACCTGGGCGACGGGCCGCTGCGCTACGCCGGCTGGTCGGCCTGCTACCGCCGCGAGGCCGGCTCCTACGGGCGCGACACCCGGGGCATCATCCGCGTCCACCAGTTCCACAAGGTGGAGATGTTTTCGATCGTCACGGCGGACGAGGCGCCCGCCGAGCACGAGCGGCTCCTGGCGTGGGAGGAGGGGATGCTCGCCGCCGTCGAGCTGCCGTACCGCGTCATCGACGTCGCCGCGGGGGACCTGGGCACCTCCGCGGCGCGCAAGTACGACTGCGAGGCGTGGCTGCCGAGCCAGGAGCGGTACCTCGAGCTGACCTCGACGTCGAACTGCACGACGTTCCAGGCCCGGCGCCTGAGGATCCGCGAGCGCGGGCCCGAC
>JARIBR010000192.1 GCA_029258695.1 Quadrisphaera sp. | reverse complement strand
CCGTCCTGGCCGAGCGGCCACCAGCGCATGACCGCGGCTGTGGCGCGCAGGGGATCCATGGTCCAGCGCGGCAGGCGGGCGAGCGGGCCGTCCGGCGATCCTGGCGACCCTGGCGACCCCGTCGGCGCCGCCACGACCAGCCCGAGCGCGCGGGCGGTCCCCGGCAGGGACCGCCGCCGCAGCGCGAGCTCGACGCGGGCCGCCGCGGCCACGCTCAGGGCCAGGTGCCACGCGGGCAGGCGCCGGAGCGTCGGCAGGGGGTGGGGGAGAGCGGTGGCCATCACGCCACCGCCGCGGCGGGTGATGCGGCGACGACGCCTGCACCGCGTCCCACGACGCCGTCGGGGCGACGCGGCAGGCCGGCGTCGTGCAGCCACGCCGCCTGGAGGGCGAGCATCGTGCCGGCCCACGGCGCCTCGCTGAGCCAGCAGGCCCGCAGCGCAGCGGCGTCGACGAGCGCCTCGTCGAGCCCGTCACCGCTCCACTCCCCGGCGAAGGCGCGCGCCGCCACCCCGAACGTGGGTGTGTGGAACCTGGCCTTGGTGCTCCGGTGCAGCACGGCGCGCGGCAGCAGGCCGTCGAAGACGCGGACCATCGTCGAGGTGCGGTTGCCGAAGCCGAAGGGATGGCCCTCGGCGGCCAGCGCTCCGGTGAACCGGGCGTCGAGGAGCGGGTGGGCCTCCACGGTCCCGGCGGCCGCGGCGAGCGCCCCGGACGTCGCGAGGCCGAGGGCGAACCCGCGGTCTCGCCGGTGGGCGGCGAGGGCGTCGGCGAACAGCAGGGGTCTGCCGCGCTCGCCGGCCCAGTCCGTCGCGCGGGCCCGGGCGAGCCCGCCCGGGGTGAGCCAGCCCGGCGCGGGCAGGTGCCGCTCCCTGCGGCGCCGGGCCGCAGCACGCACCGCCTCGGGGGCCAGCGCCACGGCCGCGGCCGGCAGCACGCGGTGGAGCCGGCCCCGGCGCCGGCGCAGCAGCGCCAGGGGCGCGGAGCGCTGACCGGCGACCACCTCGTCCCCGCCCTGGCCGGTGAGCACGGTGCCCCCGCGGGCCAGGCGCCACATCGGCGTGAGGCTGTGGACGGGCGCGGACCACAGCAGCCCGTGCTCCCGCAGGCCGGCGGCAGCGGTCTCGCCGAGGAGGTCGAAGTCGCCCGCAGAGGGAATCTGCACGTGCTCGACGGGCGTGCCCAGGCCCGCGAGGTGGTCGAGGACGGCGCGCTGCCACTCCCGCTCGTCGGCGTGGGGGTCGCCGGGGAAGTCGTGCGTGGCGGCGATCGGTGCTGGCAGCCCCTCGCGAGCAGCGACGTGCGCGGTCAGGGCGAGGAGCGCCGAGGAGTCCCGCCCCCCGGAGAACGTCACCACGCACAGGCCGCGCCGCAGGTGCTCGAGCAGCACGGCCTCCAGGGCGGCGCGGGCCGTACCGCGCGAGGCGGGCTCACGCGTCAGGTCGCGCAGCCTGCTGAGGGAGCCGGCGCGGTGCTGCGCATCGCTGACGGGAGGCTCGCCCACTCCTGCGTCGTGCAGGTGGCCCAGCGCCACCTCATCGTCGGTGGGGCGGTACAGGCCGTCGGCGTCCAGCTCGGAGCCGAGCTCGAGGCTGGTGAACCCCCGCGTGGGTACCGCGGCGCAGGGGCTCACGACCCCGAGGTCTCCAGCAGCTCGCGCTCCTGCAGCTCGGCGACCAGCGCTGCGACGTCCGCGGCGGCGCGGGACGCGTCGACGTCGTAGTCGGCCAGCAGCAGGGCCTCGAGGTCGGCCGAGGTGTGCTCGCCGCTGGACAGGGCGTCGACGAGGTCGGCGCCGGTGGCGTTGACCGCGAAGTACGTCGAGGTCCTCAGGTCCAGCAGCACGGCGTCCTCGCCGACGCGCTGCCAGCTGACGTCAGCGCTGCGCAGTCTCACGTCATCTCCAGGGATGGGGGCGGTCCCGCCCGCGGTGGAAGAGAGGGGCGGCCCAACCGTCGCGCCGCCCCCCAGGGGGTGCTGATCCCTCAGCTGCCGGTGAAGCCCGTGAAGCTGTCGGGGTTGTTGACGTCGATCGGCGTGCCGTAGGCGACGTCGACGTTGTTCGCGCCGCCGCCCTGCTGGGTCAGGCCACGCACGGTGCCGACGGCCTCGATGGTGGGTGTCGTGTAGGTCTTCATGGGAGCTCCCAGGTCGGTGGAGATCTGGCGTGTGCCAGAGAGTCACTTGAGGTGACCTCTACGTGACGATAAAGCTCTTCCGGCGACGTCGGGATCCGTTTCGACGAAGGGACGACGACTCTCGGCGGGGGGAGGCCGTCACGGGTGCGTCCAACCTCAGGGGCTCGAGCTCCGTGGTACGCCGCACCGAGCGAGACGCCGCCTCGAGCAGCACCTCCCGCGTCAGCCGCTCCGGCGGGCAGCAGATCGCGAGGCCGCGGGAGTCCAGCTCCGCGGCGACCTGCAGCTGATGGTCGTCGACGTGCTCGCCGTGCGCGGCCAGGCGTGGGACGAGCACCGGGCACAGACCAGCGTCCAGGGCGGTGAGCGCCGCCCCGGTCCCGGAGTGAGCCACGACCACGTCCGCCTGATGGACGGCAGCGAGCATCTCGCCGTGC
Organism: Quadrisphaera sp.; assembly: GCA_029258695.1. Next base: position 19,208 of record JARIBR010000192.1, on the reverse strand, counting down.
GGCACCGACTCGCGCGCGTCGATGCCCTGCCCGCCGAACGTCAGCTCCGTCACGTCGGTCACGCCCGTCTGCCACAGGACGTCCGCGCCCTCCAGCGCGGGCACCGCGGCGTCCAGCATGCGGCGGAAGCCGTAGGACTCGGTGGTTCCCAGGGTCACGACGGCGCGGCGCAGCGCCACCTCGGCGAGCGGCCGAGCCGGCCTGGGCTCGAAGGAGTCGAAGATCGACCCGGCGTAGCGCCACGGACCGCCAGCCCACGCCGGGTACTGGGTGAACGTCGCGATGCGCGGCAGTGGCCGCAGGATCCGCCCCGTCATGGAAGGACCCGTGGCTCGTGCGGCCGTCTCGATGAAGTACGCGGGGACGCCCAGGGCAGCGGCGACCGGCAGCACGTTGACGGCGAGCGACGAGCCGGTGCTCACCACCGCGGTCCACCGCCTCGAGGCGACGAGCCGGGTTCCGAGAACCTGGTTGCGGGCGATGTTCAGCACGTCCCGTGGCGCCGCGTAGGTGGCAAAACGGACGTCCTCGCCGTCGAGCAGCCCGCGGCTCAGCCCGGTGTCGAACGTCAGCCACGTGCGTTCCTCGTCCGCCCAGGGCAGCCGGTCCGCCAGCTGGTGCAGCTGCTTGAGGTGCCCGCCACCCGAGCAGGCCAGGAGGATGGCCACGTCAGCGGACCGCCGGGTCTCGGTCCGTGACGTCGATGACCACGCCGCTCGCCGGGTCGGTGGTCGGGGCGGTGGCCAGACGGTTCGCCGGCCCCGAGTCCGAGACCACCGTCAGCGGCGGCCTCGGCACGACGTCCCACCCCGCCAGCCACGACGAGCGCTGAGCGAAGGCGGTACGCCAGGCGCGGTCGCCGCTGCCGCCGGCCCGCTCCCGCAGCGCCCGCAGCGCGACGCCGAGCGTGAGCAGCGCCCGCGACAGCCGCCACACCGGTGCGCTGGCGCCGCGCCGGTACAGCGTTGCCTTGCCCCGCATCACCATGAGGACCTTCGCCGCAGACGACGACGTAGCGCCCTTGGCGTGCACCACAGCGGCGGTGGGCGTGAACGTCGGCCGGTACCCGGCGGCGCGGGCGCGCACCGAGAGGTCCACGTCCTCGCCGTACATGAAGAACGACTCGTCGAATCCGCCGAGCGCCTCGAAGGTCTCGTGCCGGACCATGAGCAGGCAGCCGGTGACCACGCCGACCTCGCGCACGGTGTCGTAGCCCCACCACCCCAGGGACTCCGGGTCGAAGACACGGGTGCCGGCGAGGACGGTGCTCAGCCCGGTGGCGAAGCAGGCCTGGCTCCACAGGGTCGGTGCGCCCCACACCGACGCCGGGTCCGGTGCCAGGTCCGGCGTGAGGGTGCGGCCGCCGACCAGCCCGCGGGAGGGGTCCTCGTCGAGGAAGGCGGCGAGGGCGTCGACCGCGCCGGGCAGCGCCTCGGTGTCGGGGTTGAGGAAGAGCACGCGCTCGCCGCGAGCCAGGGAAGCACCGAGGTTGCACGCCCGCCCGAAGCCCACGTTCTCCTCCAGCTCGACGAGGCGCACGCGCTCCAGGTCGGCGGTCAGCGTCTCGCGCAGCGCCGGGATCGAGGCGTTGTCGACGAGCACCACCTCGTGCGTCAGCACCGGTCGCCCCTCACCGGCCAGCGAGCCCAGGCAGCGGTCCAGCCACCGCGGGGCGCCGTAGCCGACGACGACGATCGAGACGTCGACGGCGGCAGCGTCGTTGCGGTCCTGGACGTGCGTGGCGCCAGATGTCTTCGTCATGCGTGACTCTCCTGTCGTGGTCCCGCGCTGCGGTAGATCGCTTCGAGCGCCTCCACATGGCGTTCCTGGTCGAACCATCGCCGCTGGGTCTGCCGCAGCCGTTCGCCGTAAGCGACGCGTGCTGACTCGTCGTCCGCGAGCCCGCGCAGGAGTGCGCCCGCGTGCTCGTCGTCCTCGATGGCGAAGATCTTGGCGTCGTCGAGCGTCCCGACGGTCTCGAGGTGACCCGCGGCACCAGACGCGACGACCGCGACGCCGCGCGCCATCGCTTCGAGGACGGAGAGCCCCAGCGGCTCGATGGCGGAGGGTGCCAGCAGCACCTCGGCCTCCTCCATCAGCGTGTGGACGTCCGAGCGCCACCCGAGAAGATCGACGCTGCCGGTCAGACCGAGGTTCTCGACGAGCGTGCGCACCTGGTGCTCCTGAGGCCCCGTGCCGGCGATCTGCAGCCGCCACCCCTTCGCTGCCAGACCAGACACCGCCCACGCGCGGACCGCCGTCGCGGTGTCCTTGCTGTGGTGGAGTCGCTGTGCCACCAGGACGCTCTGTGGGCGGCCGCGTCGCTCGCTGGAGCCCCGATTCAGCTCGTGGTTCCTCACGCCGTTGTGCAGGGTCGTCGCGCCGCCAGGGACCTCGCTGGCGATGGCGTGGCTGACGGCGACCCGTTGGTGCGTGGTGCGGCGCAGCACCGCCTCCTGCGCGCGTGCCGACGCGCCGGTGGGCGGGATTCGAGCCAGGTGTTCCGTGACGAGCCGTCGGCCACGGTTCACCGGTGCGGCCAGCGTGGCGATGCGCTCGCTGCGCAGCAGGTGCGCGTGGACGATGTCCTGCCGACCGACGCGGAGCAGGGAGGTGAGAGCGGACCTCCCGTCGTGCCCGCGGTGGTGCTCGACCTCGGCGTCGAGGAGCTGGCGCATCACCGTGGTGTCTCCTCCGACCACGCTCACCCGGTGTCCGCGCCGGACGAGACCGTTCGCGGCCTCGACGACGTAGCGCTCCGTGCCGTGGAAGTTCGGTGAGACGACGACGTGCGTGATGCGCCACGGACGGCTCGTCATGGTGCGCTCCGGTCGGTCGTCACCGCGTCGAGCACCATCGCCAGACGTTCGGCGTGGGCAGCGCTGCTGAGCTCGCGCTCCACCGCCGTCCTGCCCCGACGTCCCCGATCGTCCGCTGAGGCGGGGTCCTCCAGCAGCTCCAGCAGCGCAGCCGCGGCGGCCGGCACGTCGCCGGGAGGGACTCGCGTCAGCGCGTCGCCCGCGGCCGCGGCGTACTCGGCCGATCCGGGGTTGGCCGTCGCCACGGCCGGGCGCGCGCAGGACAGCGCCTCGAGCATCGCCGTGGCGCCGGAGACGTGAAGGTTTGGGACACTGAGGACCAGGGCGGTGCTGGCCCGCGCCACGGCTCGGGCCAGCGCCGCGTGGGCTATGCCGATCACGTGCTCCACGCCCGGCCTGGCGCCGAGCAGCGAGGCGTCGACCGTGCGAGAGACGACGAGGAACCGAGTGGCCGGGCGTTGGCGGTGGACCTCGTCGAAGACGGCGAGCATGGTCGGCCAGTCGCGGTGGCGGTCGTTGCCGACGGCGATGACCAGGTCATGGTCGACCTCCTCGGGTGGCGACGGGAGGAAGAAGTCGGCGTCGACCCCGAAGAGGATCGGGTGGATGCGGTCCCCGGCGATGCCAAAGGTCTGCTCCAGCACGGGAACCTGTCCGCTCGAGTGGACGAAGACGCCGGCAGCGGCGCGCAGCCCCGCTCCGACGACCTTCAGCGCAATCGGGGGTCGACCTGGTTGCTGGGCCACCTCGCTGGCCCAGATGACGTTCGTGACCAGCGGCTGGCCCCGCCCGGGGCGCAGCGCTAGCGGAGCCCCGGCGCGCTCGTCCCAGGTGAGCGTCGCATCGGCGCGGGCGCTGCGAGAGAGAACGAGGCCCCAGTCGTATCCGTGACCGGCACGGCGCGCAGCCCCGCGCAGCAGTTGCCCGGGGCGGGTGCGCTGCCACCCGGCTCGCGGCCGTGCCGTCTGCCACCCGTGGGCGGCCATGCGGTCGAGGCCGTAGGGCAGCGCGTCGGGGACCTCGCCGCGCGCGTGCCGTGAGCGCCAGACGTCAGGGTCGAGGCGCCCTCCGAAGATTGGCTCGACGGTGCGCTCCGTGCCGGCGCTCACGTCCAGGCGTTCTTGCCGGTGTGCAGCGCCCGCACCCGTCGTCGGGCGTGGATGACCTTGCGGCGCCACCCGCCGTAGTGGCGCAGGTCCAGCGTGGCGCCCTGTACGGCGGCGGCATCGTTCTTCGTCTGGGTGAGCCACTCCGCCAGCGTGGTGGCGCCGGTAGCCTTGGCCGAGAGCGGCAGCGCTGCGGCGTAGGCGGCCTCGTCGGTGAACGCCGTCAGGGGGTGGCGCGGGTCGTCGAGGTGCTCCTCGGCCACCAGCGGCAGCGGCCAGCCGTTGACGTAGCCCCTCTTCGCCGCCTGAAGGCACCAGCCCACGAAGTTGGTCCCCGGCCTCAGGGGCCCCAGCTCGGTGACGAGGTCGCGCCGTAGCATGTGGCCGCTGCCCTGCACCCAGTGGTTGCGCAGCAGCCTCACGCCGTGCATCTCGGCGATCTTCGTCGACGCCCGCTCCTCGTCCCAGTCCTCGGGCAGGAAGCGCCACGATCCCAGCACGCCGAACCCGTTCCAGGTGTCGAGGGCGCAGGAGAGGTGCTCGACCCAGCCGGGCTGCATGAGCGAGTCGTCGTCGACCTTGGAGACGAACCGTCCCTGCGCCTGCGTCCACACCCAGTTGATCGCCGCCTGCAGCCCGAGGTTCTCCGGGGAGTGGTGGAAGCGGTGCAGCCGGGGGTGGCCCAGGTGCGGCTCGATCGCGTCGAGGACCTCGTGGTTCCCGCCGTTGTGCCATACCCACACGCGTCCGTCCTGCGGCATCGTGGAGAGCAGCCGCGGCAGGGACAGCGCGGTGTACTGCGGCCGGTCGTGGGTGACGAGGACGACGTCCAGGCCCGTGCCGGCGGCCCCGGGGGAGTCGCTCATGACTCCACCCGGCTGGACCGGTCGTGGTTCCAGCCGGTCACGGCGCCCCCCGCCAGGGCGAGCCGGAGCCGGACGACGGCGGTCAGCGCCACGAAGGAGCCGACCCACGGCCACGTCCGCGGCGAGCGGAGCAGGGGGAGAAGCCCTCGCACGCCGGTCACCCCCGGCTGTGGGGCGAGATGGATGCCGCTCGCGGCCAGCTGCACGTTGCCGGTGCGGCCGCGCAGCGCTCGCGAGACGTAGGCGCGCACCGTCCGCGGCGGGCGCACCTCGTAGGTGCCCTCGGAGCTGGCCCGCTCGCCCGGAGCGAAGGAGCGGCGCACGTAGTCGTCGTCGGCGATGACGTCTGGGAACGGCGCGATCCGCGCGTGCCCCGTCCGCGAGACGGCGTAGACCCCCGACCCCACGTAGCCCTCGCAGGTCACCGGCAGCGAGGCCCACGCCCGGTAGTGCCAGGCGACGAGCCGCGAGATCCCGCCGGTGACGAGGCGCACGTGCGGGGCCGCCACGAGGGCGTCACCGCGTTCGAGCAGCCGCACCAGGGAGCGGGTGTCCTCCGTGGTGAGCACCGTGTCCGCGTCGAGGTAGATGCGGGGGAAGGTGGTCACCGCGGCGTCGCCGGCGTTGAGCGCCCCGATCTTCCCGGGCTCCGGCAGCTCGAGCACCGCGACGCCCGGGCGGCACCTGGCCCGGTCCGCGGTGTCGTCGGTGCAGGCGTTGGCCGCGACGACCACCTCGAGCTCGCCCGGCGCCGCGCCGGCCATCAGCGCGTCGAGGCAGCGGTCGATGACCGCCGCCTCGTCGTGCGCGGGGATGACGACCGACGCCAGGGGAACGGTCACGACGCTGCCTCAGACCTGCTGTTCACCACACAGTCAAGGCTAGTGACGTTCAGTGAGGCGCGCGGCGGTTCGGACGGTTGGCTCGTCGGGGTCAGCGGGCGCGGTCCACCCGCACCGCCGTCCGGGTCCCCACGACCGTGTTGCTCGCGCCCACCGGCACCGAGCCCGGGGTCAGCACCGGTCCGTAGCGGGTGGTGGCCCCGAACGTGTTGTGCTGGATCAGCACACCCTGCGCGTCGATGTCGCTGCGCACGTTGAGGCTGTAGTTGCCCCCGTCGAGGTGGTTGTGCTCGATGAGCACCCGGCGCACCTGACGGGAACCGGTCTCCGAGCCCATCATGATCGCCGCGTTGTGGAAGTCCCGGCGCGCGGTGTTGCGGGGGTTCAACGTGTTGCCCCGGATCACGACGTCGGACGCGGAGGTGGTCTGCAGCGCGTCGCCGTGGAGCGTCCCGAGGCGCACGAGGTCGTGCACCCAGCTGTCCTCGACGACCACCCGGTGGCCGAAGCGCACGCCGTCGGCGCAGCCGTGGACGTTGACCCGGCGCAGGGTGAAGCGGCTCCAGCCGACGCACACCGGCGTCCGGTCGCGCCCGTCCACCTCGACGTCCTCGAGCGTCACGCGGTCGCCGCTGGCCCCGACCTCGACGGCCATCTGCCCGAGCTGCGCGCTGCACCGGATGCGGCTGCGCTTGATGGTGACGTCCTTGGCGTTGACGATGACGCACCCGTCGACGTCGACGCCGTCGATCACGGCGCCGTCCTGCCAGACGGTGAACGACTCCGAGGGTGTCAGCGCGGTCCCGGCGGGCACCCCGGTGTTGTTCGCGCCGCGGAGCACCGCTGGGCCTGGCGAAGCACCCGGCCCGGAGGGGACCGGCGGCTTCCAGCCCGGTCCCGGGGTGTGGACGGGCGGGGGTGTCGGGCGGGGAGGCACGACCGTCCCCGGAGGCGGCGCGACCGCGCGGAACGACTTGTCCACCGTGTGGACGACCCCGCGCTGGCTGAAGATGCGGACGCGGACGGTGGTCGTGCCCCGGAACCCGGTCAGGTCCACGGGGGCGCTGGCCACGAAGCCGCGCCCCTCGGGGACCACGGTGTGGTCCTCCGCCAGCACGCGTCCGCCGACGATGAACTGCACCTTCCCCGTCGGCGAACCGGCGATGGCGTCCAGCGTAACCACGGTGGCGGGCACTCTCTGGCCGTTGATGCTCTTGCCGGCGTACCGCACCCAGCTCGGGCCGTCGGCCGACGCGGGCGCGGCGCCGGTGATCAGGGCTGCGACGACGAGCAGGGCCGTGGCCCCGGCGCCGCGGCGTGCCCGGCGCCCGGCGTGGCTCATCACTCCGTCCCCACGACGTGCACGGGGGCGCCGGTGGCGGCGTACACGTTGCCCGCACCCAGGGGGACCCTCGCCGGTGCCAGCACCGGTCCGTAGCGGGTGGCGTCCCCGAAGGTGTTGTCCTGGACGGTCACGCGGGTGGCGTTGATGTCGCCGCGGACGTTGAAGGCGTAGTTCCCGCCGTCGAGGTGGTTTCCCTCGACGAGCACGTCGCGGACCTGCTGGCCGCCGGTCTCCGAGCCCAGCATGACCCCCGCGTTGTCATAGGTGCCGTCGCTGCGACGCACGTCGAGGGTGTTGTGCCGGATCACGACGTCCGAGGCCGACGTGGTCTGCAGCGCGTCGGCGTGCAGCGTGCCGATCTGGGCGAGGTCGTGGATCCAGCTGTCCTCGACGCTCATGCGGTGCCCGAATCGGGCGCCGTCCGCGCAGCCGTGGAGGTCGACGCCCCGCAGGGTGTAGTCGCTCCACCCGACGCAGACCTCGGCGGTCCCCATCCCATCCACCTCGACGCGCTCGAGCGTGAGCCGGTCCGCGCCGGTGGCGCGTCGTACGGCCACGCCTCCGGACGGCGCGGCGCACCGGACGCGCGTGTTGCGGATGATCACGTCGTCGGCGTTCACCGACACGCAGCCGGCGATGTCGAGCCCGTCGACCACGGTGCCGTCACGCCAGATGCTCAGCGACCCGCTGGGGGTCAGCGCCGTGCCGGCCGGCACGCCGGTGGTCTCGGGGCCGGGCATCCCCTCGGGCACCGTCGCTGGTGCCGGGGTCGGGTCAGTGCTCGGCGTGGGGGGCGGGATGGCGCGGAAGAACTTCGAGACCGGACGGCTCTGACGGCCGGCGTCGAAGCGGACGGTGAGCTGCTTCAGACCGTGCAGGCCGGTGAGGTCCACCTCGGTCGAGGCGAGCCACCGGTCGCCGGCGGGCTCGAGGGTGGTGTCGGTACCGAGCACCTGTCCGTCGATGCTGTACGTCGCGGAGAGAGCCGGTGTGGTCGACAGGGCGTCGATGACGACGACGCCTGCGGGGACGCGCGCCATGTTGAGGCTCTTGCCGTCGTAGCGCAGGTAGTCGCTGGCGGCGGCGGCCGGCGGGGCGAGGGCGAGGGCGGCCAGCACCGACGTCGCGAGCACGAGCGGCACGCGAGCCGATCGGCTTCGTGGGGGTGTGGCCATGGGGATCCTCCGTGGGGTTGTCTGGAGGAGTGATCGGAACCACGGCGCCACAGGTGAGCCGACGCGCCAAGTCTCGCTGGATCGGGCCAACGGCGACGTACGGTGAATCAGTGCCCCGATCAGCCTTGTCTCGTCGCTCCTGGTCGCTCGTGACGCTGCTCGTCCCCATCTTTTCTGCGGCTGGGTGCTCGGCTCCCGCCCCCGCCACGCCGCCGGTGACACCGTCGGAGCCGCCGATCACCGCGCCCGTCGACCCGGCGGACACCGGCGTGCCCGCCGGAGTGAGGCTGAAGCAGTCCGGTGACCTGCGCATCGTCGACGACGGGGCCGTCGTCGACGGCCTCGACGTCGACGGCTGCGTCGTCGTGCGCGCCGACGACGTGACCATCCGCGACTCCCGCATCCGCTGCGGGAAGGAGGGGGTGACGATGGCCGTCGGGCTCGAGGGCGGAGCGAAGGACCTCGTGGTCGAGTCGTCCGAGATCGACGGGTTGGGCACGACCGAGATCGGCATCGGATGGACCGGCTACACCCTGCGCAAGGTCGACATCCACGGGACCGCAGACGGCGCGCGCTTCGGGCACGGGGTGCGCATCGAGCAGAGCTGGATCCACGACATGGCGCGCATCGGGGACCTGCACTCCGACGCGCTGCAGACCACGTCCGCCTCCGACGTGGTCATCACCGGCAACGTCCTCGACCCGGCGCGCCGAGGAGACGGGGACGGCGGCTCCGACGGGCCCGACTACAACAACGCAGGGCTGATGCTCGGCAGCGAGACGGGCAGCAAGCAGGTGAGGGACGTCCTCGTCACCCACAACCGCTTCGACGGCGGCAACTACAGCCTCAACGTGCGCGGGGACATCGATGCCGAGGGCGTGGAGATCCGCGACAACGTCTTCGGTGAGAGCAGCCGCTACGGCGCCGTCATCGCGCCGGCCGAGGTGGCGTTGGGCCCGGGGAACGTGCTGGCGAAGAACGGTGAGCCGGTCGAGGTCGTCAGGGCGAAGCCCTAGGGACCGCTGACGTCAGCGCGGGCCGCACCTCGTCAGGCAGCACCACGTCAGGCGGCGCCGTGTGGTCGGACGACGGCCACGGGGCACCGTGCAGCGTGGACGGTCGCATGGCTGACCGACCCCAGGAACAGCCCGCGGACGCTGCCGTGCCCGCGCGCGCCGACGACGATCAGACCCGCGTCCACCGCGGCCGCGACCAGTGCCCGTGCGGGACGGTCGCCGACGGTCCGCGCCTCGGCCTCCACTCCCGGGTGCTCGGCTCGGACCTGGGCCGTCCCGGCGTCGGCGCTGCGCTGCGCGGTGTCCTGGGCCTGCAGGGTCAGGGTGGCGGCGTACGTCGCGTCATACGCGCTGCCGGCTGCCGCCAGGTCCGGCGTCCGCCACGCGGCGACCACCAGGAGGAGAGCGCCGCTCCGCGCCGCTGCGGCCGCGGCATAGGACACGGCGGCCCGGGAGCCGTCCGAGCCGTCGACGCCGACCACCACGGGGTGGTCGGGGCCCGGCCGGCGTTCGGCGTCGCCGCGGACGACGACCACGGGGCAGCGAGCCTGCGCGGTCACGGAGAACGCCACGGAACCCAGCAGGGCACCGATGAGGGCCCCGCGCCCGCGGTTGCCCACCACCAGCACGTCGGCGTGCTCCGAGGCCTCGACCAGCGCTGGGACGGCTCCCCCGGGCTGCACGTCGATCTCCACCCGGCCCTTGGTCGGAGCGCCGTCGACGGACGTCGCCCACGCGGCGACGTCCTCGGTGAGCTGCTCGCCGGCCTCGTGCGCCGCCCGGACGAGGGCGGCTGCGTCGCCGACGCTCTCGCCGTCCGTGGCGAGGACCACCCGGAGCCGGGCGCCGCGCGATCCCGCCTCGCGTGCGGCCCACGTGAGGGCCGTGATGGACGCCGGGGAACCGTCGAAGCCCACCACCACCCCGTGACCGCGGCCTCCCGCGCCGCCTGGCTCGTCGGGCTCCTGCTGTGACGTGCGCTGCGCCGTCATGGCCACCACCTCCACGTCGACGATGCCGGGCACCCGGGGCCCTGGGCGACGGACCAAGGTCCTGGGTGCGGGCCCGGGCGCGTGGTCAGTCGCCGTAGCCCTCGGAAGCGGCGATGCGGTACTCGTCGCTGCTGGCGATGAGCACCTGGACGTTGATGTCGGACTCGACCTCCTTGGCGTACCAGCATGCCAGCCCGCCGCCGTCGGCCGGGCGGTCGAGCAGGTACTCGTAGTGGTTGTCGATGCGGGTGTGCACCGCGTCGGGCGAGTAGTAGAACTCGCGCAGCGCGGTCAGGCGGCCGACCGTGGTGATGCGGTTGACCCAGTAGGCCTTCTCGCCCTCGGAGACGGAGGTCCGGCCGAGCATCTCGACGTACCAGGACGTGACCGGGCCCTTGGCCTTGGTGGTCTTGGCGATGTACTCGGGGGAGGCGAGGATGTTCTGGTAGACCCATTCCACGGGGAACTGCTGGGCGTTCGTGCCGTTGATCCAGTAGTTCGCGCCCGGGTCGAGGCCGCGCCCGAGGAGCCGGTCGTAGAGCTTCGTGATCTGGTTCGCGTTGTACTCCGGGGAGTGGGGGATGGCCCAGGCGACGTCCGCGGGTTCGGCCCCGTTGTCGAGCGCGTCGATCCAGACCTGCGAGCCGGCCTTGGCGTCGCGGTTGAGGAAGTCCTCGTACCAGGAGATGACGACCCGGCCGTTGAGGACCTCGCCGGCGCGGGGCTCCGCATCGGCCGGCACCTCGGCGGCCTGGGTGGTTGCCGCGGGGGGTGGTACGGCGTTGGCTACGGGCGCGGCCACGAGGGCGGAGCCCGCGAGCAGGGCGGAGGCGCTCAGGGTGGCGGCGATGCAACGGTGTGTAATAATTTGGGCAACTTTGACCTATTGCGTAACGCTTTTCAGACATTTGAATGATGTCACGGAGTCTGTCACCTGATCTTCTGATGGATCGGGGGTTGGAGATCGAGCCGCTCCGGCGTACAGCCGACGTCGCCGGCGGCTTCCTCCCGACCACCAGCCTGCAGGTCGGCGCCGGACGAGCGCTCAGCAGTCGAAGACGGACCAGCAGATGTCGTCGCGCAGCAGCTGGTCATCGAGGACGAGCTCGCGGATCGTCTCCGGGAGCTGCTCACGCTCCCACCGGCACTCCTCGCGCCCCGCCTCCTCGGCGTCGTCCGCCGGTGCCCCGGCGCGCGCAGCCTTGATCGCGTAGGCGGCGGCGCCGAGTTCGTGCGCCGCGACGTGCCCCACGGCCCCGGCCTGGCCTGCGACGTACGCGGCTAACCGCGGTGCGCCCCGGAGGTCTCTGGCGGCCCCCATCGAGTGGCCGCTCGCGGCGCGCGCCTGCATCATCGTGACCTCGCCAGCCGCCCAGGTTCGGGCCTGCTCGATGCTCTGACGCGGCCGTGGGTCCGCGGGGCGGGCCGACGCGAAGAGGCCCAGGACGTGCTCGGCGCAGGAGGCCGCCCACAGGGCCAGCAGCCGGTGGTCCTCGTCGGTCAGGGTTCCCCCGCGGCGGATCGTCACGAAGCGGAGCTCGCGCAGCGTCGGGAGGATTACGGCGAGGAATTCCACCAGGTCACGCCTTCGCAGAGGCCTCCGGCGTCCGCGGGGGCAGCACCACCGCCGCGCTGAGGCCGACCAGCAGGTAGAGGAACATCGCGGCCTGCCCGAAGGACAGCAGGTCGAAGATCCCGCCGGACACGGCCAGCGCGGCGAGCGCCCCGGCGAGCGCCCCGGCCAGGCTGGCGCGCTGAGGGTCGGCGAAGCGGCACCTCCACGCCGCCGCCGCGAGACCGGCCAGCGGCACGAGGATCAGCAGGGCGAAGGCCACCATGCCCACGAGTCCTCGCTGGCTGAGCAGCACCAGCCACTGGTTGTCGAGGATGAGGTCCTCCGGCATCGGAGCGCCTCCCACCCAGGGCGCGGCGTTGAACGCGGCGTCGACGATGGGGTAGTCGCCGGTGCGGCCCTCGATCGAGGGGTCGTCGGCCTGGTCGGCGAAGAGGCGGACGAGCGCCGCGGCCAGCCCGGGGGCCATCACGTAGGCCGCGCAGAGTGCGATGGCGCCCATGACCGCGGTACCGGCGCGCACCTTCCAGGGCTGCACGGCCAGGAAGAGGAGCACCGCGGTGGCGATGCAGATGATGCCGCCCCGTGAGAGCGCGAAGGGGAGGGCCACGGCCATGAGGCCGGCGGCGACCGCAGCCCACGCCTTGGCGCGGCGGGTCACGGCGTGGAGCGTGAGGTGGAGCGCGAGCGGTAGGCAGCATCCGAGCACCACGCCGTACTCGATGGGGTGAGAGGCGGTGCCCACCACGCGGCGGAAGCCCAACCGGTCACCACCGCTGCTCCCGCTGGCCACCTGGTCGAAGCCCGGGAGCGTCACGAGGTCGGCCCACTTCAGCGGCACGCCGACCGCCTGTGCCAGGGCGACCAGAGCGCTGAGCGCGCAGCCGGCGACCACCACCCCGATCACCTGGTGGGCCGTGGCGATCGTCCGCGCGCGGATGCCGGCGAACAGCGCGATGCCGCACGCGCTGGCGGAGAACAGGAGGTCGCGCGTCAGCGCTGCCGGGTCGCGGGTGCCGTGGACGGTGGCCCAGCCGTAGAAGAAGACCGCCTGCGCGAGGTAGAGCAGCACCAGCACGACGATCGGGCTGGCCACGACGCTGCGGTCGCGTCGCGCCCGCAGCAGGTCCAGGGCGAGCAGCACCAGGGCGACGAGCCCGATGAGCCGGGCTGGGGAGCCGTTGCTCTTCAGCGGCCCGGCGAGGGCGACCTCGCTGGGGAAGACGAAGAGGACGGCGGCGAAGGCGAGGAGGACGGGGACCGCGTGCGGCCTGCGGCGCTCGCGGCGCAGCGGCGCGGTGGTGTCGGGGGCGTGCTGGGGCCGGGCAGTGCTCACGACGCTCGACATCCCACCCCTGTGCTCCAAGCTCATTGCCCCGGATCGTACGGGGAGTCACCGAATCTCACTGAGGGCTGTCAAGATGTCCTGCGCGCGGTCCGAGCACGGGACCCGCCATCCACCGTTCCCACCCGCACCTGGAGGACCACCCGTGGACCTGCTCGGCGTCCTGAGAGCCTGCGTCCGTCGCTGGTACGTCTTCCTGCCCGTCATGGCGCTGACCGCCTGGCTCTGCTCCCAGCAGTACCAGCAGGCCGTCCCGCAGTACACCTCCGCCGCGAGCATGGTGATCGCCCCGTCCCCGGAGCTGACGTACAACAAGGGCCGCCAGGCCGACACGGGCCGGTTGGTGACGTCGCCGTTCGCCGGCGGTGAGGGGCCGCGTGTCCTGACCGGCCAGCTGGCCCGCGCGCTCAACACCTCGACGGTCCAGTCCACGCTCGTCCCGGAGGGCGGTGCGGTGATCACCGCGTCCCGCGAGGTGGAGGAGGACGCGACGGTGGTGCAGATCATGGTGGTCTCCGACGACCTGGAGAAGGACGTCACGGCGATGGCTGCAGTGCGCCAGGGTGTCGACGGCGTCCTGAGAAATCTTCAGCTCGACGCAGGTGCCCAGGACTGGGAGCTCTACACGGCGGTCAGCGGTGGTCCCGTGGATCCCCCGATGGTCGCCTACCCCTCCCGCGTGCGTGGCGTCGTGGCCATCGGTCTCGCCGGCACGCTGGTGGCGGTGGTCCTGAGCGTCGTCGCCCAGGCGTTGATGGGTGGCCGCCGGGGCAGGAAGGACAGGAAGGGCAAGAAGGAGAGCAAGCGCGCTCACGCGACGGCGGCGCACTCCGCCGACGCTGATCCCCTGGTCACCGGCGGCACCGACGTCGCGCGTGCCGGACCGGAGTGGCCGACAGAGGAGCAGACCGTGGACCTGCGCGAGCTTCAGAGGTCCCTGAGGTCCTCGTGAGCGCCGCGCCGTTGGTCAGCGTGGTGGTTCCGGTGCACGATGACGCGGAGGGGATGAGGCGCTGCCTCGCCGCGCTGCGGGCCCAGAACCTCGAGCCGTCGTCCTTCGAGGTGCTGGTCTGTGACAACGCCTCCACCCACAGCCCGGTGACCGCCGCGGACGTCGAGGCGCCGGAGCATCACGAACGGTCCTGGCCCGCCGTCTCGCTGCTCTCCTGCGACGAGCCCGGCTCCTATCGCGCCCGCAACCAGTGCCTCCCCCGGGCCCGTGGGCGGGTGCTGGCCTTCACCGACGCCGACTGCACGCCGCACCCGACCTGGCTGAGCGAGGGCCTCGCCGCCCTCGAGCGCACGGGGAGCGACCTGGTCGCGGGACGCGTGGCGGTCTACCCCGAGCACCAGCCACCACGGCCCGTCGAGCTCTACGAGATGGAGTCCGCCTTCCCCCAGGAGAAGTACGTGGCCACGATGAGCTTCGGCGTCACCGCCAACCTCTTCGTCGACCGGTCGGTGTTCGACGCCGTCGGCCCCTTCGACGAAGAGCTGCTCAGCGGTGGTGACCGTGAGTTCTGCGAGCGAGCGGCCCGCGCCGGCCACGGCATCGACTACACGGGCGAGGCGGTCGTGGACCACCCCGCGCGGGCGAGCGTCCCCGAGCTGTGGACCAAGGCGACCCGCGTCATGGGCGGCGCACGTACGGACGGGCGTCTGCGGCCAGCGGGCCAGTGGCTGGCGGGGGTCCGCCCGCCGCTCGGCGCTGCGGGGCGCGCTCGGCGATCCACGCGGTTGACCACACGACGGGACCGGGGCGGCTACGTCCTGGGGGAGCTCACCGCCCACTACGTGCGCTGGGTGGCCGAGGGCGTGGCGCGCCTGGGACCGCGGTCGTCGCGGCGCGGGTGACACGCCGGGCCGGCGGTCAGAAGGGCGGGTCGCCGTGCCACCAGTCGGCCGCCCGGCTGGTGGCGCCGGCGGGCTCCAGCGGCGGTGGGGTGTCCTCGCCGGGTTCTTCGCTGCGGTAGCTGTGGCCGGTGCGGGTGGTGTGGACGATCGCGCCGCCGGGGTCGCGGTGGGCGGTGATGCCGAGCTCGGAGTGCTTGACCCGGTGATCCCGTGGGCAGGCCGGGGCCAGGTTGCCCCGGCTGGTGGGCCCGCCTGGCCAGGGGGTGAGGTGGTCGAGGTCGCACTCGCGGGCATCGCGGGCGCACCACGGCGCCGAGCACGACCGGTGGTCGGTGCGCACCAGCGCCGCGAGGTGCGCCGAGGGCCGGTAGCTGCGTTCGCTGACCTCGATCACCCGCCCGCTCGGATCGGTGAGGATCCGGCGCCAGGTGGCGTCCGCGGCGATGGCCCGTGCCTGGTCCGCGGGGATCACCCCGAACGCCCCGCGCGCTCCGGACAGCGCCCCCGACAAGATCCCGGGCGCTTCGGACAGGCCCATGAGGGTGGCGGCGGGCACGGTGACGTGGACCACCGGGCGCGACGCCGCCGAACGCTGGACGGGGCCGTGGTCGCCTTCCAGGACGGAGCGGGCGATGTCGACCAGCGCGTCGTAGCGCCACGCCGCCAGCGGCTTGCCGTCCGCGGCGCGTCCCTGCTCGGTGGCGGCTGCGCGTTCGCGGGTGCGCATCGCCAGCGCTCTGGCCTCGATGGCCGCGGCCACGGTGAGCACGTCGGCGGCGGGACCGTCCATCTCCAGCACCGCGCGGCCCCCACCGCCGGGGCACTGCGGGTCTGGCGGGGCGTGGGTGAGGAAGACGCTGCGCTGCTCGGCGGCCTGCGCTGCGGCGTGACGGGCGGACGCGGGGTCCAGCGCCCACGCCGCGCGCCGGCAGCGCTCGCGCACGGTGTCCACGCGCACCCGCCCAGCGCCGGGCAGCACTCGGGATACCAACGCCGCCCCGTGATCCGGACCCACTCCGGCGGCGGCGCCGGCGATGAGCCCGGCGCGGGCGGGGTCGAGCTGCCCGCGCGCCAATGCGGCGTGCACCGCGGGAGCGGCCGTCTGGGCTTGGGCGGTGTGCTGGTCGCGCCCGGCGTCGTTGCGGGTGCACCGCCGGCGCGCGGCCAGCTCCTCGACCGCGGTCGAGGACGCCAGCCCCCGCGCCGCCATGACCGGGTGCTCGGCGGCGAAGACCGCCGCCTCGCGGTGGCGGCGGGCGGCGAAGACGCTCATCGCGCCGGCCTGCGCCGCGGTGATGCACGCGATGAGGCGGTCGCAGGCGGCCACCACCTCCAGCAGCACCGCATCGGACAGCGGCGCCACGTCGCCGAGAGCGGTGGGGTGCGGCGACAGCCCTTCGACCGCAAGGCCCTGGGTGAGGCGTTGCACCTCGTGGAACGCCGCAGCGCCCGGCGTCGACGATGCCAGCCCGCGGGCCACCGCATCGTCCACGTCGGCCACGCACGGGTCCATCCCGACCGGCGGCGGAACCGGGATCGCCATCAAGCGCACCACCTCGGGGGAGACCGCCCACGACGACGAGGAAGCACTGCATCCAGTGCGATCCTCTGGCTCAGGCACCTCGTCACCCATCACCAGACCGACGCTAGAGACCGTGGCGCGCCCGGGGACGCCCCGAGGCAGAGCCTGTGGACAACTCCCTCCGACAGCCCGCTGCCTGTGGACAACGCACGGTCCGTCCCGTTCATCCTCACTGTTGAGTGATGCGCCGTAACCTTGAGTGATGGCTCCTGTCCCAATCTCCCAGCGCGCGTCGGCGGCAGTGCGTCGGGTCCTCCAGCCAAAGCTGTGGGCGCACGTCCTCCGGCTGGCCAACGCCGCCGCCTACGCGCACGCCGAGCAGCGCTCCCGGATGACCGCGGGACCGGGCCTGGCCATCGCGCCGTCGGTGAGCCTGCGCAACGGCGAGCGCATCGAGCTGGGTCGCGAGGTCCACGTGGGGGAGCGGTGCTCGCTGTGGGCGGGTGACGAGGCCGGTCGGATCATCCTGGGCGACAACGCGCTGCTGGCCCCGGAGGTCTTCATCACCGCCAGCAACTACGGGACGCGATGGGGCACCGGCGTGCCGATCATGCACCAGCCGAAGGTCGAGGCCGACGTCCACGTCGGGGCCGACGCCTGGCTCGGGGCTCGCGTCACCGTGCTGCCCGGCGTGCGCATCGGTGATGGCGCCGTGGTGGCGGCCGGGGCGGTGGTCACGAAGGATCTTCCCGCCGGGTGCGTCGCCGCTGGAGTGCCTGCGCGCGTCATCGGTTGGCGTAGTGGTCTGCCCGACACCATGCGAGTCGCGCCATGACCGCAGGGACCGTGAACGAGGGCAGGGTCCGCATCCTCAGCAACACCCTCGAAGTGCGCTCGAACCCCTGGCTCGCCTCGTGGCTGTCGGCGTCACGGTCGGCCGGCGTCGACGTCGAGGACCTGAGCCTGCGTGCTGTGCTCGCCCGCGGTGACCGTGCTCCCGCCGGGGCGCACCTTCAGTGGCCGGAGCGCACGCTCAACCCCGCCTCACCGGTAGCCGCCGGCAAGCTCGTGGCGCGCCTGCTGCTGCTGTGCGTTCTGCTGCGCCTGCGAAGCCGGCGTGTGCTGCTCACCGCCCACAACGCTGCATCGCACGACCGGCGCCACCCCCTGCTCGAGCGGGTCCTGTGGCTCGGTCTCGACCGCCTGGTGACGGACGTGCACGCGCTGTCGGCCGCGGGGCGCGACGAGGTCGTCGCCGCCCACCCGCCGCTGGCTCGTCGGTGCTGGCACGTCATCCCCCTCGGGGACTACCTGCACCAGACCTCGGGTGCGCCGTCTCGTGAGGAGGCGCGGGCCGCTCTCGACGTGCCGGCCGACGCGCGCGTGCTGGGCTCCTTCGGGATGCTGCGCCGGTACAAGGGGGTCGACGACCTGCTCAACGCCTTCGGCCGTTGGCCGGCGCCTGACGCGCGGCTCGTCATCGCTGGCCGCGCCGCGAGCGCGGCCGAGGCCGACGATCTCCACGCTGCGGCAGGCTCGGACGGACGAGTGCGGTTGACGACCACCTATGTCGACGAGAAGACGCTGCTGGAAATCGTCGTCAGCGCCGACCTCGTCGTCCTGCCCTATCGCGCGGTGCTCAACTCGAGCAGCGCCTTCTACGCGCTCTCAGCAAAGCGACCCATCCTCGTGCCCCGTACGCCGACCTTCGCTGAGCTGTCGGAGAGGGTCGGCCCGGGATGGGTGCGGACGTATGACGGGCGGGTGACCGCCGAGGCGATCTCCACGGCGCTCCAGGCCCCTATGCCCACGGGGAACCCCGATCTGACCTGGTGCTCCTGGGACACCATCGCCGAGGGGATCGCTGCGATGTGGGACGTTCGATGAGCAACCCTCACCCTCCTGCGTCCGTGATCATCCCGGTCCGGAACGGGGCCGCGCTCCTGGAGCGCTGCCTCACGTCGCTGGACCGTCAAGACTACGAGGGTCTGATCGAGGTGATCGTGGTCGACAACGGCTCCACCGAGGACATCGCCGCGGTGACGGGTCGTCACACTGGCGTCGTGCTCCTGCGGGAGCCACGACCGGGCTCCTACGCCGCACGCAACCTTGCGCTGACGGTCGCGACCGGTGACGTGCTGGCCTTCACCGACGGAGACTGTGAGCCTGAACCAGGGTGGCTCCGAGAGGCCGTCGCGGCGCTCGCGGAGGAGCCCGTGGCCGACATGGTCGGAGGCCGTGTCGATGTGACGTACGCCCAGGGCCGTCCGCGGTCAGCAAGCGAGCTTTTCGAGGCCGTCCACGGGTTCCCACAGGAGCGCTACCTCCAGGACCAGCATTTCGCCGTGACGGCCAACATGGCCACCTGGCGTCGCGTCATCGATCGGGTGGGCTCCTTCGACGCGGCGTTGGCTTCCCGCGGCGACGCCAACTGGGGTCAGCGAGTCGCGACATCGGGAGGCCTGCAGAGGTTTGCATCCAATGCCGTCGTTCTTCACCCGGCGCGAGCGACGTGGCCAGCGTCTCTAGAGAAGTGGCGACGGGTCGCTCGCGGCCGCGTCGTCAACGATCTGCGTGTCGGTCGCCGCTCGTGGCGCCACTTCGCGGGCTTGGCCCTCGGCCAGGTGCGGGATCTGCTCCGAGCATTGCTGCGGGTGCGAAGCGAGCCACGCCTGAGGGGGATGATCCAGCGCGTGCGTTACGTCTGCGCGCTCACGGTGTGCCGTCTGCTGACGGCGGTGACATACCTGCAG